>CANBSM010000120.1 GCA_947372155.1 Burkholderiaceae bacterium | reverse complement strand
CAATCCGTTTATGTAAAGCTTGAATTTGGTCGCCGTAGATTGCTGAACCACCTAGAACCATCTTAAAGCCGTTGTAGTTGGGTGGATTATGGCTACCAGTAATCATGATGCCGGACTTCGGTTTTTTGCCATCAATCTCTTGGTTTGCGCCAAAGTACACCATCGGCGTGGCAACCATGCCCAAGTCAATCACGTTAATGCCAGTTGAAAGTAAACCTTCAGTCAAAGCCTCAATCAAGCTAGGGCCCGATAAACGACCATCACGACCAATAACTATTTCGGTTTCACCGAGTTCACGCATTTCAGTACCAAAGGCTTGGCCAATCAGTTTGGCAATGGATGGATCTAGAGTCTCATCAATGATGCCGCGAATGTCGTAAGCCTTGAAGATGGAGGGTGATAGTTGCATGAAAATTCCTTGGGGTATCCGGGTCTAAATACCAGATTAAATAAAGAGGATTGGTAATTAATGAAGTCGGTTGATACGGTCGGCCGTGATGGCATCAATATTATTGTCAGCTTGAATATGGCCACCCGCCTTGAGTGCCGCCTCAATCGGTTTGGCCAAAACTTTGCCCAACTCAACACCGGGCTGATCAAAGCTATTGATATTCCACAGGGCGCCCAGGGCAGCCGTACGGTTTTCGTATAAAGCTAATAGAGCTCCCAAATAGAAGGCATTCAGCTTAGGCAGAATCAGTAGGTTGCTAGGACGTTTACCTGGATAGGTGTTATTTGGGTTATCCGTTTTCTTGCCATTAGCAAGTGCTTGGGCTTGCGCTAAACAATTGGATAGCAAAATTCGATGATGTTCTTTTGCTTCAGGTAAATGACTCATTGGCTCACGAATAGCAATGAAATCAATCGGAATAATTTCTGTACCTTGGTGTAATAGTTGGAAGTAGGAGTGCTGTGCATTGCTACCAGAACTACCAAACACTACTGGGCATGAGAACTTGACAGGCTTACCGTCCCGATCAACGCTCTTGCCATTACTTTCCATGTCGAGCTGTTGCAACCACTTTGGAAACCAATCCAAGGCATCCGCATATGGAATGACAGCATAAGACTTAATATTGTGTTTCTCTTGCTGATACAGCAGGCTAAGAGCCATCAATACAGGCAGGTTTTCTTCTAAGGGTGCAGACTTAAAGTGCTGATCCATTGCCTGAGCGCCAGACAGCAATTGCTTAAATGTCTCAAAACCATACTGCAGGGCAATGGGCAAACCAACAGCAGACCATACAGAATAACGTCCACCAACCCAATCCCAAAATGGATAGATATGGTCCCGATCAATGCCAAATTCTTCAGCTGCAGGAACGTTAGCTGTTACAGCAAAGAGTGATTTGCTCACCTGGCTATCATTGCAACCATTATTTTTAAGCCACTTGACCACAGCTTTTGCATTCATGGTGGTCTCAAGCGTCGTGAAAGACTTGGACACAATAATGACGCGAGTGCTATTGGGGTGCGCGCGTTGCAAAATGCGATTGAGCTCTGCTGTATCAATATTGGCTAAAAAATGCATGCGCATGCCACGACTCTCAATATCGGGAACATGGGCTAAAGCCTCAATAGCTAAACGGGGGCCAAAATCAGAGCCGCCAATACCAATGTGAATAACATCGCTAACGCCAACCCATTTATTGCAAAGAGCCTCAATGCGTCGCCAAACTTCTGCAACTTCAGGCATGACATCTTTGTCTTTGACTAAAACTGGAGTTTTATCCAGATTACGCAAAGCGGAATGTAGGGCGGGGCGATTCTCAGAATGATTGACTATCTTGCCGGCAAACATATCGGCAATAAATTGCTCTAAGTGCGCATCTTTAGCTTGCTTGAAGAGGGATTTCCAGCTGGCAGCGTCAATACCTTGATAGGCGATATCCAAAACGATATCTTGGGCGCTAAATACGGATTGTGGGTTACCTGCAGCTGGTTTTGAAGACATCTATAGATTTTATCAAGAACTGCCCCAAAACCCACTAAAACACTGAAAATGTTACGATTTCGGGATGTTTTCAACAATCAATGAAGCCTAAGGCGCATAAATGGAGCAAGTCGACTGTGTTGTGATTGGCGCTGGGGTAGTGGGCCTAGCCGTTGCCAGAGAAATGGCGCTGCAAGGTCGTGAAACGATTTTGCTTGAGCGCGAGCCTTCCTTTGGGACGATTAGTAGTGCTCGCAATAGCGAAGTAATACATGCTGGGATTTATTACCCTAAGGATTCGCTTAAGGCAAAACTCTGTGTACAGGGCAATCGCCAGCTATATGAGTACTGCCGCAGCCATCAAGTCGCAACTCAGCCTTACGGCAAGCTCATCGTGGCTACCGACCCAAGCCAAATCGATGATCTCCAGGCGCTTTTGTATAAAGCCCAAAACAATGGTGTGCCCGAGATCAAAATGATTTCTGGTGATGAGGCAAAGCATCTTGAGCCACAACTCAATTGCGTAGCAGCCATTCTGTCATCTAGCACGGGCATCGTTGATAGTCATGGCTACATGCTTTCCTTGCTCGGCGGTTTTGAAGACGCTGGTGGTATGGTGGCATATCAATCTCCGCTAATCAGTGCAAAACCTATCGGCCAAAATGCCAAAAGTGGTTTTGAATTAGAAATCGGCGGCGCTGATGGTATGAGGATTCAAGCCAAACTGTTGATTAATTGTGCGGGGATGAGTGCACCAGCAGTGGCGCAAAGAATTGAAGGGCTCTCGCAGCAACAAATTCCGAAAGCGTATTTTGCTAAAGGTAATTACTTTTCTCTTTCCGGAAAATCACCATTCAATCACTTGATATATCCCATTCCAGAACCTGGTGGATTAGGAGTGCATCTCACTTTAGATATGGCTGGGCAAGCCAAATTTGGCCCCGATGTGGAATGGCTTGAAATCGACGAAGAAAACCAAATTGATTACACCGTCAACCCAGCCCGAGGCGAAGGTTTTTATGAGGCAGTTAGACGTTATTGGCCAGACCTTAAAGACAGGGCATTACAAGCTGATTATTCAGGGGTAAGGTCTAAAATCGTGCCGCCTAATGCTCCGGCAGGCGACTTTTGTTTTAACACCCCCAAGGATCATGGTTACGAGGGACTCTTTAATCTATATGGCTTTGAGTCCCCCGGATTAACCTCTAGTCTGGCTATTGCCCAGTATTTAGAGGGGCAAATCAAAAGTTCTTTATAATCTGTGGCTTGAATCGATCTGATTCACGTAATTGGAAGAGTGGCAGAGCGGTTGAATGCACCAGTCTTGAAAACTGGCGAGGATGAAAGTCCTCCGTGAGTTCGAATCTCACCTCTTCCGCCACTGATATATATAGATAAAGCCCTAACGGGCTTTTTTCTTTTCTGTATACCATTACGTATACCTTTCTTTGTTCGGTAGCCAGTCTCTTAGAGCTAGTTACCCCACTAAATTCCTAGACTTATCTCGCGGATTGCATGGGTTTAATTATTAAATGCGAGATCCCGGGCCTATGGGGTGGGTAGGTGTCCAACGGCTGCTGGTGGGATAGGGTATCAAGAGGTATTGCTTATAGTGCGTATAGTTTTGGAGGGAGGGTGTGTAGGTCCTACACACGACCTACTTTTTCTTGTTAACTGAGGCATCCGTTTTCTTGCGAATAAATATAACTCGCCTCTTGTTTTTCAATGCTTCTGCAACTCTTTTTTCTTCTTCAGCAATTTCTGCAGGGGTTTTAATTTTTCTTTTGAGGGCACCTTTGGTCTCGAATATTTCGACGGGAATGCCATCCACAAACTTTGTAACTTTTGTAAGAGGTCTTTTTCTAGCTGCCTTGGGGTCGTGAAACTGTTTTGCAAGCGGGGCCCATAGAGCCACATGAGGTGAATTTTTGGATAAATTGCCAACACCAGTGTAATTTTCAGCTTGTTTTGTTTTGATCTTAAGTCTTGATTTAGCCATTTATGCTCCTATTTATCTAAATCTGATTTCATATTGCTGGCCATTTAAATTAACGCCGTTCAGCATCAAATTCTTTCTTGATGCTTCGCTATCTCCCCCATTTATTTTTTGCGTCTTTTCGTCTGCAGTATTTTTCTTGGTCATTTAATTACCATCCCCTAAGAGGTTGAAGTGGTGGAACGGGTTGAACCTGCGGTAACGGAGGCAGAGGTGCTAATGCTGGAGGTGGGGGCAGTGGGGCTGTTGCACTACCGATAGGCATGCCGTATTGATTATTAAAGAAGGTCGTATTGCCTGACTGTGTTGCAGTCCCCTGTGGCATACCATAAGCATCATTAAAGTACGTCGTGTTACCCGACCTTGTAGCACTACCTGCTGGCATGCCGTATTGGTCGTTGTAGAAAGTGGTTTGCGCATAGCTAAGTAGGGGAAGCAATAGTGCTGCAGATAAATAAAGTCGCTCCATTTAGACATCACTCCTCATCTAAAAATGTTTTTAACTTACTGGTTCTGGGTTGACTGGGGAGCCCGGTAGTCATATAAACAATACCTCTTGAATTAATATGCGGTGCCTTGAAAAAAGCAATACATCTTAAGTCTTTAATTGCCTTATCTAGATCCTCCTGAGTGGCGCACAGATGAACATTTTGGTTGCAGGTATTGCAATGTTTAATATTGGGGCTGGCTGTTGGTTCTAATTCAAACCAGTTTTTAGGGCACTCAAACTCCATATCGCAGTTAAGAAACACTTGCTCGTCTTTACGGTTTTCCTTAGCATTCATAGCATTCCCCCAAGATGGTCTGCCGGTGTAATGTTCTTGCCAACAAGAGTTGCCCTTGACTTCATCAATGCTCGTGCCTCAATCTGTCTTACTCGCTCCTTGGTTAGATCCATCATGTTGGCAATTTCTTGTAGGGTTAGTCCATCTCGATCGTGATGCGAGAGTAGAGTTTTGCCTTTTGTCATTAAGTTCCTTTGATATTTAATAAAAAAACCTCTATAACCAGTCTGACATATTCGCGTTCCACAATATGAGATAGGCCCAAAAAGTTCGGTTATATTTAATGGACCCTATGATTAAAGCCAAACCCCCGAAGCCTCCAAAGCAAACGCTAGAAGACTTACTTAAGACAAATCAAGTAGTGCTTGGGAAGGTTGTTGTCGAGCGTAAGCGTGTGATGGATGAGGCAATAGAGCATGAGATGCGTGAACGTCGATATAAGGCTAACGAGACAAAATGACTGTTGAATTCGTTGGAAAGATGAATCCCAAGCCCATTAAGCATTGGGGGCAAGAACTCGTCGAAGAAAGAGCGCAGTTTCGTGTCGATGAAGACCGTCGCAGGTTAAAGCGACTGGGTTTACTTAATGAATCAGCGCCCGAAGAGACTAGAGAGCCCTTCGAGGAGTAGCCCACAGATCCTGGGCTGGGGAAGTGTAATTTGCAGGCCTACTGGTTGTCGGGGTGGTAGGCCGTATAGGTGTAGTTCTGGAACGACTCTGCAAGGATAGGGTTCAATTTTCCACCAACAACTGCATCCCCAAGAATACTAATAGATGCTAACTGAGCCATAAACAAATCTTGTTTTACTGGGCGCTCCTTGAAAAAATATAGGGCAATAGAGAATGCGAGATCGTAGGTTGAGTAGGGTACGCCAGATTCGAATTGTGTCTTTGCTACTTCCCTTACTTCTTTTAGTGGGATGACACCCAGCAGCAGATCATCGTGGGCAATTTGGATTGAGTCGCTAAGGATTGCCGTTCTAGGAGGTGGATTATCACCATAAAGCGCATGTATTAATGAGTCAAAGGCAGTGGTCGGCTTTGAAGCTTTTGGTTTGACTACCTTTGGCTCATATGTTTCGCTGTAAGCCTGTGTCGATGCAAGTCTTTCCATCTCATCATACATAGAGCGATTTATTCCCAGAGCCCCCAAGATACCCCCGATATCTATGCCATTCTGATGCATCCTGTTAATGGCGGTAGCATTTCTTGTGTACAAGTCATTGGCCTCGTGATGGCTCATTCCGCTAGCTATCAATGCATACATTAGTTTTGATTTGAAGTCTCGGAATTTAGTCCATTGCGAATAGAGCATATAGGCAACAACTACAGCAATTATTACGATGACAATCATTAACATTTTTACCAACCCTTCATTACTGGTGCTTGAGGTACTTGGCGTGGTGTATTGATGGTTGTGTTTACTTGAGGCGTCGACGGTGTGGCTGTATTGGTTCCTTGATAGGTGCCAGCGGGGGAGTAGTAATTCGTCTGCCCGTTATCAACCTGCGAGGATCCAGTATTTTGGCCTTGGGCGTTATAGGTGTTCGTTACACCACTGGGGCTGGTCTGCTGGTAGCCTTTGTACTGGCCGTTAGCATCGTAAATAGCTTGAGCAAAGGCCCCAGGGCTGACAAAAAGGAGTATTAGCACGTATCTCATGGATTCAGTTTACGCCACCAATAGCGGTATTATTTACGGGTACATAGTTAATACCCCGGAATTTCAAATTGAACGCTGTAGAAATAGAAGAAGCAGTATCGGAGCTGTTTGAACAACCCTTTGATGCGGCGACCTTTCCGGGCGCCTTTTTGGAGTCATTTGGCAACAAGCCAACCGTCATAAAGCGACTCCAAAGTTCAGCAAGTTTGTCTGATATTGAAGGCGCGGTTTTGCAGCGCAACAATATCCACTTCAAGGTGTGCCCAGAAGGGCAGGTCAACTCGGTTTTTAACCAACTTAAAAACAGTCCAACCACCACCAAGAACAAAACTAAATTTATCCTCGCTACCGATGGGTTAACCGTTGAGGCTGAAGATTTAAGTGGCGACGCACCGCTTGTTTGTGATTACAAAGACTTTCCAAACCACTTTGGCTACTTCCTGCCGTTAGCTGGTATTGAGACCGTCAAGCAGATTAGAGATAGCTCATTTGATATTCGAGCTACCAGTCGACTCAATAGACTCTATATCGAGCTATTGAAAGATAACCCTGAGTGGGGCACCGCAGACAACCGCCATGAGATGAATCACTTCATGGCTCGTTTGATTTTCTGTTTCTTTGCCGAAGACACTGACATTATTCGTGGCGAGCGTTTATTCACAACCACCATTGAGCGGATGAGCGAGCGTGACTCCTCAAATACAAACCAGATCATAAGTGAAATCTTTAGAGCCTTAAACACAAAGACTGCAGACAGAGCTAGCGAAAAATTACCTCGTTGGACTGAGCAATTCCCGTATGTAAACGGCGGATTGTTTGCTGGAAAAGTAAATGTTCCGCGCTTCAGCAAGATCGCACGCTCCTACTTACTGCATATTGGCAGCCTCGACTGGACTAAGATCAACCCTGATATTTTTGGTTCAATGATTCAGGCTGTAGCTGATGATGAAGAGCGTGGTTCGCTTGGACTGCACTACACCAGCGTGCCGAATATCCTAAAAGTCTTGAACCCTTTATTTCTTGATGATCTCCGGGAGCAGCTGGAAGCTGCTGGCGATAATGCTCGAACCCTTTTGAATTTAAGAAAACGTATTGCTAAGATTCGAGTTTTTGATCCGGCGTGTGGTTCAGGTAACTTCTTGGTTATTTCATACAAACAAATGCGTGAGATTGAAAATGAAATTAACGTGCGTCGGGGTGAGGTTGGTCGCAAGACGGATCTTCCACTTACTAATTTTCGAGGTATTGAGTTAAGAGATTTCCCCGCTGAAATTGCTAGACTTGCGCTAATCATCGCTGAGTACCAATGCGATCTTCTGTATCGAGGTCAAAAAGAAGCGCTTGATGACTTCTTGCCGCTTGATTCTGAAAACTGGATTACTTGCGGAAATGCTCTCCAGATTGACTGGCTTAACCTTTGCCCACCAACTGGCTCGAGTGTAAAAATTCAGACAGGTGATCTGTTCGATACGTACGAAGATCAAGCAAAAATAGATTTTGTAAACGAGGGCGGTGAAACCTATATATGTGGTAACCCACCTTACAAGGGTAGCAAAAAGAGAGATAAACAGCAAACTGATGAGTTGGGTATTGTCTTGTCACCTTTACAAAAAAAATGGAAGGATAACGATTACATAGCGGGGTGGTTTGTAAAGGCTGCTCAATATATTTCTGCAGTAAATTCTAAAACTGCATTTGTAACTACAAATAGTGTATGCCAAGGTCAGCAAGTTGATTTACTGTGGCCTCTTATGTTTACTTATGGAGTTGAAATTGCATGGGCGCATACGTCATTCAAATGGTCTAATCTTGCAAGTAAAAATGCTGGCGTTACTGTAGCAATAATCGGTCTTCAACGAAAGTCTACTAATAGCAAAACACTTTATTTTGAAGGCTCTAAAAAAATCTCTAAAGTGATTTCTCCTTATTTGGTTGAGTCTGATATTGTGAGCATTAAGCCTCTTTCTCACTCGCACAGTCTGGCTGAAATGAAGCTTGGCAATATGCCCTACGGCAAAGGCTTATTGCTCGACCCAGAGGATAAAAAGACTGCAATATCTCAAGAGCCTCGTACGGCAAAATTTATACGAAAATTTGCAGGTGGAGAGGAATTTCTGCATGGAAAGGATCGCTTCTGCTTTTGGATAGACGATAGTGAATTAAATGATGCAGTTTCAATACCCTTCATTAAAAGTAGAGTTGAGGAAGTGCGTAAGCAGAGGAGTGAAAGTACCGATGAGGGTGGGCGAAGATTGGCCGAAAAGCCCCATCAATTTAGGGAAAGAAACTACTCAGAAAACCATACAATAATGTTGGCAAGAACTTCTTCTGAGTCAAGGGAGTTTTTGCCAATTGGCTTGGCAGATCCAAGTTGGATATTCTCTAGCGAGACTTTTGCGCTTTACGATGCACCAGTTTTTAATCTTGCCATTCTATCGTCGCGACTACATCTAATTTGGATTGCAACCGTTTGTGGCCAACTAGAGACGCGTTTACGTTATTCAAATACGCTCGGTTGGAACACTTTCCCCATTCCTGCGCTTACTGAAAAGAACAAGTCTGACTTAACAAAATGTGCTGAAGACATACTTCTGGCTCGTGAGTTACATTTCCCAACAACAATATCCGAGCTTTATGAGCGTGATTCCATGCCGCCAAATCTCCGTGATGCCCACGATCGCAATGATGAAGTGCTTGAGCGAATTTATATCGGTCGTCGTTTTAAAAACGATACTGAGCGTTTGGAAAAGCTATTTGAGCTATACACCAAGATGACAAGTAAGAAATGAGATTCAATAAATGACAGCAATCAAACCAGTCCCGTCAGTTTCAGTTAACTACGCTACCAACGGCACTTCTACTAAGCCAAATGAGCTTGGCATGCGTGTCATGCAAGAGCGAGCATACGAAAAGCGCGGTGAACAATACTTACTAATTAAGTCTCCACCAGCTTCCGGCAAGAGCCGCGCGTTGATGTTTATTGCTTTAGATAAGCTTAATAATCAGGGGATTAAAAAGGCCATTATCGTTGTTCCAGAAAAGTCTATTGGCTCAAGTTTTAATGATGAGCCGTTGACCAAGTTCGGTTTTTATTATGACTGGGCAGTTGAGCCTCGGTGGAACCTTTGTGATGCACCCGGTGAAGACGGCAGCAAAGTTACATCTGTTAGGTCTTTTCTAAACAGTGACTCAAAGATTTTGGTATGCACGCATGCGACATTTAGGTTTGCCGTAAATGAGTTGGGCATACAGGCATTTGACGATTGCTTAATAGCAGTTGATGAGTTTCACCACGTAAGCGCAAATCCAGACAACAAGTTAGGATTCCACCTCAAAGAAATTATTGTCCGTGGTAAGGCTCACATCATCGCGATGACTGGTTCTTATTTCCGCGGTGACTCTGAGGCAGTACTTGCACCAGAGGATGAAGAAAAGTTTGAGACTGTAACGTACACATATTACGAGCAGCTCAATGGCTATAAGTACCTGAAGAACCTTGAGATTGGCTATTACTTTTACTCAGGCTCTTACTTGGATGAGATACAAAATGTTTTAGATCCAAACCTCAAGACAATCATCCATATCCCTAACGTCAACTCCAGCGCTAGTACGCAGCGAGGGAAAGATACTGAGGTTGGTGAAATCCTTCAAAAATTAGGTGAGTGGAAGGGTAAGGACCCTGAGACTGGTTTTGATTTGGTTGAAACCAGGGATGGCAAAACATTAAAGATAGCTGATTTAGTCTTTGATGGGCCAGAGCGGCACTCTAAAGTATTAGCCGCCCTCAAAGATCCAAAGCAGAAAAATAAACGCGATCATGTAGATATGATTATTGCGCTGGGCATGGCCAAAGAAGGTTTTGACTGGATCTGGTGCGATCATGCGCTAACGATTGGTTATCGATCGAGTCTTACTGAAATTATTCAAATCATCGGACGTGCTACCCGTGATGCGGAGGGAAAGTTAAGCAC
>CANBSM010000119.1 GCA_947372155.1 Burkholderiaceae bacterium | reverse complement strand
GCCGCCTGCAAGTTGATAGCGCCAAGCGCCAGTAACCCACCAGTCTTTGGCTGCGTAGTGCATATTGGGGCCTACAAAAGTGGCTCTTTGAACTTGATTGCGTAAATTGAGCTCTGAATAATCATTATGAAAGCGAGCCTCTACACCGGCTGACCATTTCGGGGCAAAGCGATAGCTAGCACCCACAAGGAAATCGAGCATCGATTCAGGAACATTGCCGTTCTCAATAAACTTTAAGCGCTCATTCGCGGCTACAACGTTACCTACCAAAATCAATCGGTCATCAATAAAGTTCGATTGAAGTAAAAGTCTCGCCTCGATCTCATCTTTATTTCTTCCCCATGTCGGTTCTAAGTAAAGCCCTACACCCACAGGTGAAGTCACTGGATTAGTGATGCGATAAATCGCTTCTAGAGAGCCGCCTTCAATGCCACTTTTCTTATACGCTGTAGAGGGGTCATGCGAAGAAGGAACACCGTAACCGCCGGTACAGGTTGGGGTATCTCCGCATGCTTCTGGATTGGTGTAATTTTGATTTGCATTAGTGTAGTAAGAGTTGATATAGCCGGCAACTTGCAAGTCGTTAGTTAAACCGTATTCCAGTTCGGTTCTAGCAGTTAATGCATCGTAAGTTCCCGCTGCTTGCTGTTGATTGAGTTGCAGGCGCTGCTCAAACTCCAGCTTGCCCTTAGGCTGCAAATCTAAGGTGTAAATCCAGCCAAACACTCCCTCGCCTGCATGGGCTAAAGAAAAGTGAAGTGTGGCAACTAAGAAGAGGCTAAAGGCAAGAAGTCTATTAATGGTCAATTTCATGGTCCCTTGAGGTTGGTGGTTAGCAATCTAAATGAGAATAGTTCTCAATATAGCATTAGATGAGAATGATTCTCAACTAAATAAAATAACCATCACCTAAGAAGTGGCGAAATCTATAGACCTACTCTTTTTTACTTGTAAGATTTCCCCAATGAACGCTGAGTCCTTGGAAAAATTGGTTTTAATGAAGATGCCTTTTGGTAAGCACGCAGGGCGTGCCTTGGCTGACTTGCCGGGGAATTATTTGGCGTGGTTTGCTCGCGAAGGTTTTCCTAAAGGCGAGCTCGGTGAATTGCTCGAATTAATGCACACCCTGGACCATAATGGTTTGCGTGGACTCTTGGCGCCTATCCAGCGGGCTCATAGCCTACATGAAAAATCTAAATTACTTTGAGCGAATAATCAGTGTGACGCGATTTCGTTCGTAAGTCACTGCTGGCGATTCTGGAGGGCTACTTTGAATTGGGCTGACTTTTAACTTGGTCTGAGATTCAATTTGAGAGGCTATCTGTTTTGCAAGAGATTCATTGTGGTCATATTGAATTTGAATGCTCGCCACCTTGCCTGACTTGATGTTGTTAACGACATCATTGAGTTTATTTAGGGAGTAATCGTCAAAAAATATGGGATACCAACCACCTACGAGATTCTTTTGTCTCATGATTTCATGGGCCTCCGTCGATATGCTGCTCGTTTTATTGCCTTCACCTACGGGTAAGTGAAAGTCAATTCCTGTCTTTTGTATTAACTCTTGATAAGAGATGGGCGGGTTCATAGTTGCTTCATTGGTGTTTTCAATCCAATAGGCCCAAGCAGTATTTTTGTTGGAGTCATATACCAACTTGTATAAATGGCTAGGAATCGTTACGTGACTTCTGCCAATACTGCCGCTATTACCAATGGAGCCTGTGAATACGTAAATGTCGCCAGCAGCTCTTTTGACATAAGCCCTCGTCGGCTCCTCGATATTCTTAGCCCAGATTCCCTGATTATTTTGCCTGGCCTGGGGCATCATATTGGCCAGTGAGAAAGATTGAGCCATTGAGCGTTCGTTACTCATGTCGCCTGCTGGGGCGTTATGACCCCTATCAAAGCCGCTTCCGCGGTAATCTGAGAGCAGAGCCCGTTCGGAGAAGGGTAGTCTGGCTTCTTCATAAAACTGATTACTTCTTCGAGGGTGTGTGGCAGAGAGCTGCTCCCGACTGAGCTTCTCAACGGTATAGATTGGCTTTTTATCCTGAGGGGAGTAGTAGATGGCAAAACTATCAAAACAAAGATCACGCCCCACTTGTGGACTTGTGGGTATTTGCTGGGCCGGGAACAGATCTTTGCATTCCTCAAAAGCCGCCTGCGCATTTAATGAGACTGAAACCGCTACAAGGGCAAGAAGGTGACGAAGAAATTTCATGGGCTCTTAGTGTATGGCCTTCGCTTTTCGAGCGCATCTCTTTTTATCTTGCGCTAGCTCCAGAGCTAATAAGAATCAGTGCCCCTCAATGTTTTTCTGTCCATCAAAATGCATTTTTTCTTAAGGGATACTCTATTAATAGCGCTTGGCAATAAATACCGCCTTGCTACTACCCCTAGAAAATTACGGAGACGAAAGCACTAGATGTATGATTTTTTTGGTTGAATTTTTGGCTAAAAACATAAAAAAGTCCCGTTTAAGCCAATTTTTTATAGAGTGAAATTAGTGCTTCCTAACTTCTATAAGATATTGATTTTATTGACTTATATATGCTTATGGAGATCCATATACGGGATCTCCCGGATTCCTAGATCAATAAGTTATTGATTTCCACTTCTTTATTCTTGACTTGATATAAGAAACTTCTTAGGATGACCCATGTTTTTTAGATATTGCAATGCAGCATAGAACGGTAGTCTAGTTTTTTTGAGGCCTTGCAAACAATGAATGAGTAAATGTTTAGCTAACAATTTGAGCGATATGCAGAATGCACAGTCAAGCACTTTGACTGCTAAAGAGCTGCTAGCGCACGCCATGGCTCCGGTCTATAGGGTCATCAATGGCCTACTCGTTTTAACTGTGTTCATGGTGGTTGGGTTTTGGCTTTCAGGCAACGGCACTAATGCTGGCGCTTTTGACCTTGCTCGTATCCTTGTTCCTGATGAAGCGCGTCACATGGTTTGGAGTAACGGCTTTGGGATGATCAATCAATATAAAGAGTCCAATGAAGTATCAGCTGCCCAGGCCGCTGATACTGAGATCGCCGCTGTGATCTATGGCAAGTCTAAGATTCCTGCTTCAGTTGGTTTGACTAGCGCCAAGCAGCAGACCGTGGCTTTGTTAATGCCCTCTGTGGCGCAAATGCAGGTGAAATCCATTTCTCATCTGTCTGATCGCATCCCCACATCTAAGATGGACCCTCAGGCTTTAGATAGCAACTTAATGGGCTCAATTCAGAATCAACGTGCCGTAGCTGACTTCTTTGAGAAGAAATACAGTCTCGATCGCTCAAAGATTGAAGAGTACGTTTCAAACACGATTTTGATTGCAAAAGAGGTCAACATCGACCCAGTGCTTTTGTTGGCAGTAATCTCGGTGGAATCTAATTTCAACCCAAACACTAAGAGTCACGCCGGTGCGGAAGGCCTCATGCAGGTGATGACTTCAGTACACAAAGATAAGTATGCAATCTTTGGCGGAACTTCTGAGGCCGCTAAGCCTGAAGTCAATATCCGTGTTGGCGCCTATATTTTGAAATACCTGATTGCTACGGCTGGTTCATTGCGTAATGGCCTGAAGTACTACGTTGGCGCTGCGAATGCTGAGGATGATGGCGGCTACGCGGACAAAGTGATGGCCGAAAGAAATCGCCTGATTGGGTTGTGTCAAAACCGTTCGTCTAATCGCTTGACATTGAACGGCAAGGATCTGCGCTCTTAAGTTTTTAGATCTTAAGTAGATCAAGCTATATAAAAAGCCACCCACAAGGGTGGCTTTTGTTTTGCTGCTGAATACGCGAGTCTTAGTTAACGCCGTGGAGCTCTACATCAAATACTAGGGTGGCATTTGGAGGAATAACACCCCCTGCACCGCGAGGGCCATAGCCCATCTCAGAAGGGATGATGAGGGTGCGTTTGCCACCAATTTTCATACCAGCCACGCCTTCATCCCAGCCTTTGATGACATGTCCAGCACCCAAAGGGAAACTAAAGAGTTGCCCGCGATCTAAGGAGCTATCAAACTTTTGACCTTTGTGATCAGTAGCCTTCTCGTCATAAAGCCAGCCGGTGTAATGCACGTCTACATGATTACCTGGTGCAGCTTCTTTTCCGTCGCCCACAACAGTATCGATTTTTTTGAGTTCACTCATGATGTTTTCCTATTTCACACAAATTGATTGGCTAGTATATTCTGAGCTCTGTAAATCTCTTCGGTAATGATGTTTTAGCTCAAACGTATGACAAATTATTGGCCAAATTCTGCATATAACACTCTGACAATCAGTTCTGATGATCAGTTGTTGGTGACAGACGACTTTTTGCGTACTTATATGCAGAGGCCTGAGCTCAAGCTGGTTCCTGAATCCTGCGCTATCGAACGTTCACTTCACCAGCGTTTAACTGACAACCCTCGTGCAGATGTTACTGATGATGAAATCTCGGCGATGGCTGATGAGGATATTCAGGAGAACTATCGGGTTTGGCTGCGCTACCGAAAGCGTTTATTAGCGGCCAGCTCCCTAGAGAACTTTTATATGAGTTTATTTAAAGGCGAGGGCGTGGACGTACCACCTTTATTTATTGCTCAACTCGCCCAAATTTTCATTAGACATATTCTGGGTAATGATTCGCATCCATTGGAAGTGCGAATGGGAGAACTTTTTTTCAGAACTCAAAAGATTACCGTTATTGATGATGGCATCGTCATGGGGGCGGACGATGAGGTGGTTGCTCGCAACGCCCAAGCCAGTGATACGGGAAACATCATGGATTTGCTCAAAGGCAGGTCAATGACGATGCGTTCAGCCGATCTGGATGTACTGCATGAAGACAACGCTGATACCTATTGGTCTCGCAACGAAGATTTTGATTTAGCAGTTCAG
>CANBSM010000118.1 GCA_947372155.1 Burkholderiaceae bacterium | reverse complement strand
TTCAAGTTCAATGTTTGGCTGATTCTTTCGTTTGATTGAAGGTAAATCACCCTGGAAACGCATCTTAACTAGTTGATTGTTTAGATTGCGGTAATTCTCCAATTTATATAGACCTGGTTAAATTTTTAATTTCTTATACAGAAAGTATCAATCAGACTAAGAGGTGTATGTTTCGCCAGACACCCCTTCAGCAATACTTGCAACTGGACGCCAGTTAGCAGCTCTTAAAACCTGTTAAAAATCCATTAACGCTACCGTAAGGATTGAAATGGGGGGGGTAATGGCTGCCATGTATTTAAGCAGAGCCACCATATTTGGTGGGTTAGCGGCCGATTAGACGAGACTTTATAAAAAATGATCTAAGTTTCACGATGTTGGGCTAATTGATGAGCTTTAGGAGGGGGTGGTGTGCCTCTAGGTGCCTGGCAATCTAAGTATGACTAACGCTGGTTTAGGAAGTTTCCACACTTAATCAATTGAGTTTCAACACTAATTAAGCCCTATAGTCTTATAATATTCATAACAAAACTAAGTTAAGTCAAGCTTAAAATACAGGCGCCTTAAAGGAAGTAATGTCAGCTCTCACTGAAAATAACGCAAATTTAGAAACTGAAATATCTCTATTGGATATTGTCAGGTTTGTAAGTCGGTCCTGGAAAAAGCTTGCAATAGCAGCCATTATCGGTGCTGTTTTGGGTTTTGGTAATTGGATCTTTTTAGGTGGTTATTCTTCTGAATACATGCTCCTTAATAACACCAACACCAACACCAACACCAACACCAACACGAATACCAGCACCTATGCTCTGGATTTAGTATCTTGGAAAACTATTCAAAAAAGCTTGCCCAACTTGGCCGCTCAAGTCGAGTCAGAAGGTAAGGCTCCGGAAGGCCAGGGGGATCTATATAAGACTCTAGCCAATGAGCAGTGGTGGCAGAAAAATGTTGTACCAAGTTATGCAATTTCTAAGGCGGACACTAAAGATCTGGCTGGAATCAGTAAAGATTTGGATGCTGCTAGCACTACGATATTAAGTTTGACACTCACAGGTAATGGGGCTACCAAACTGCAATCCTTGGACAACGTACGTGCAGTTGCAAAATTTTTACGCACAGGTGGCGCGTATTTGCAAATTCGAAATATTCTGAATAATTATGAGGGTGAGACTATTAGTTCGGTTGCTGACATTCAGAAGAGAATTACCACTACCGAAATTGAGATGGGTTATCAAATTCAGCGCGCCAAATCCTTGGAAGACTTACATAAACGCTTTCCTGGTAATGCGAGTATTGGTGGCCAGGTTGTAGATCCCAAGGACTCTGGTGCCAAATATCTACCGATTAGCACTCAAATCATTGCGGTTAATAACGACATAAATCAGTCCAAGGAAAGTCTCCAACGTTTGCGAGATCGCCTTATCCAAATTTCACTTATGAAGTTGTTTGTTGAGCAAGCCGTTCCTTTAACAGAAAAAACTTTTGACGGCCTTGTGCTGGATGAGCAGTTGCTTGCAGTAGAGGCATCCTTGAGGGCGGGGCTAACAAAAGAGGATATCAAGCAGCGAGAAATTCTTGATCAACTCCGTAGTCAATTATTAATAGTGCAGGCCCGCTTTACTAAAGGTTTGGAGGCCAATACAGCGCCAACGGCCACTAAAAAAGGCATGATCAAAGCAACTATGGGAGGGTTTGCTATAGCATTTCTCCTCATGTTGATGGTGTTGCTAGGTCAGAAGTTTTGGGTAAATATAAAAAGAAGTGGTGCTTTAGAGCGCAACTTTTAAAAAGGTGATCGGGCGGATTTGGTTTTCGCGGGCGTGAGTAGAAGTCTGATTGTTTGATTAATTTTTATGATATTAGTTGATTCTCTATTGCGAGAGAGTTAAAGGGCATAAGGAAGAAGATGTTAGAGAATTCGTCGGTACTTATAACGGGAGGAACAGGATCATTTGGGCATACATTTGTTCCCATGACTTTGGAGAAATATAATCTTCGACGTTTAGTCATTTATTCACGCGATGAAATGAAGCAGTGGGAGATGGCAAAAATTTACGGCCAAGATCCTAGAGTCCGATTTTTCATCGGCGATGTTCGCGATAAGGATCGCTTATCGCGAGCATTAGATGGTATTGATTTCGTTGTGCATGCTGCAGCTACAAAAATTGTACCAACGGCTGAATATAATCCTTTTGAGTGCGTAAAGACTAATGTTATTGGCGCCATGAATGTAATCGATGCTTGCATTGATCGTGGAATTAAACGGGTAGTGGCTCTTTCCACAGATAAGGCAAGCAGTCCGGCCAATTTATATGGCGCCACAAAACTCGCCTCAGATAAATTATTTGTTGCCGGAAATTCCTATGCCGGTGGGCATGACACTCGGTTTTCTGTTGTGCGCTATGGCAATGTAATGGGTTCAAGGGGTTCGGTCATCCCATTTTTTGCGTCGATCGCAAAAAATGGTGTGTTACCTATTACAGATAGCCGCATGACGCGTTTTATGATTTCGTTAGAGCAGGGGGTTGAGTTAGTCTGGCATGCATTTGAAGATATGATTGGGGGAGAGATATATGTTAAAAAAATTCCCTCTATGAAAGTTACGGATGTGGCTTATGCCGTTGCTCCAGGCGCCAAACATGAGATCGTAGGCATTAGGCCCGGCGAGAAGTTGCACGAGCAAATGATTGGTATTGAAGATGCTCTTTATACCTTTGAATATCCTCAGCACTTCAAAATTTTGCCCGCGATAAATGATTGGGCGAATGATCCACTCCGGATTAAAGATGGCAATAGAGTGGAAGAAAATTTTATCTATTCCTCCGATAATAATTTAGAGTGGATGTCAGTAGAGGAGTTGCAAAATTGGTTGAAGCTAAACGCCGGAAAAGTTGGAAAAATATAGAATGATTCCATATGGTAGGCAGTCTATTTCGGAGTCAGATATAGAGGCAGTTGCTGCTGTTTTGCATTCCGATTTTTTAACTCAAGGGCCAGCTGTACCGGCGTTTGAAAAAAAAATTAGCGAATACTGTGGGGCATCCCATGCCGTTGCAGTCAACAGCGCTACCAGTGCGCTACACATAGCATGTCTAGCATTGGGGGTTGGGGCTGGTGATATTGTATGGACTTCGCCAATTAGCTTTGTGGCTAGCGCAAATTGTGCTTTGTATTGTGGCGCGAAAGTAGACTTTGTAGATATAGATCCCCGTACGTACAATATGAGTGCAGCTGCTTTGCAAGAAAAGTTAGCTCAAGCCGATCTTTTGGGTCAGTTACCTAAAGTTGTCATACCGGTGCACTTAGCTGGACAGTCTTGTGAGATGGAGGCTATCCATAGGTTATCAAAAAAATATGGATTTAAAGTTATTGAGGATGCTTCGCATGCGATTGGGGGGCAGTATTGCGGTGAGCCAATCGGCAATTGTCGTTACAGTGATATTTGTATTTTTAGCTTTCACCCAGTAAAAATTATTACTACTGCTGAGGGTGGCATGGCCCTGACCAATAGCGATTCACTAGCTATGCGCATGATTAGCTTGCGGAGTCACGGAATTTCCCGCGACCCTAGTAGGATGTCGAAAATTCCGGATGGACCATGGTATTACGAGCAAACGGAACTGGGATTTAATTATCGAATGACCGATTTACAGGCTGCTTTAGGTTTATCGCAGGCGCAGCGATTGGACGAGTTTGTTGCCCGGCGACATGTTTTGGCTAAAAAATATGATCACAGTTTGTCCAACCTTCCTTTAACCATTCCATTTCAGCATGCCGATAGTTATTCTGGATTGCATCTTTATGTAATTCGAATTAATTCCGACCAAATCGATAAGTCACATCTGAATGTGTTTAATGAATTTCGCAATGCGAATATTGGTGTGAATCTGCATTACATGCCAATTTATCTTCAGCCTTATTATCAAAGTCTTGGATTTTCGGCCAGATACTGCATTGAGGCTGATAACTACTATGCTCAAGCTATTAGCTTGCCAATGTATCCTGATCTGACGGACATGCAACAGCAAGAAGTTATCGATGTCGCAAATCATATTTTAGCTAAATGAATATTGCGATTATTCCAGCCCGCGGTGGCAGTAAAAGGATTCCAAGAAAGAATATTAAATTATTTTTTGGCAAGCCAATGATCGCATGGTCAATAGAGGTTGCTAGGGCTGCTGGAATATTCGACAAGATTATTGTTTCCACTGATGACAATGAGATTTCTGAAATTTCTAGGAGGTACGGAGCTGAAACTCCTTTTATTCGGCCAGAACACCTCTCAAATGATTTTGCTGGAACTACTCAAGTGGTTGCGCATGCCACAAAATGGGCGTTAGAGCAGGGTTGGGCTATTCAGAGTGTTTGCTGTATCTACGCAACAGCACCCTTCGTAAGTCAAAAAGACTTGAGGTTGGGACTTGAAATGCTTAATTCTGGTACATGGGATTATGTATTTTCTGCTACGGAATTTGCAGCGCCAATTTTTCGTTCATTTAGATCGAATAATGATGGCGGATTGGAGATGTATTTCCCGAATCAATTTCATGCGCGATCTCAAGATCTCCCAGTTGCACTTCATGATGCCGGCCAATTCTATTGGGGTCGTCCAGGGGCATGGGTAAAGGAGAGGATTATTTTTGGGAAAAATTCTACATGCCTGATATTGCCTCGTTGGAGGGTTCAGGATATTGATAATGATAATGATTGGTTGAGTGCAGAATTATTGGCGCCACAAATAATGCAGCATCTTCAGAATTAAAAATATGCACCAAATTGTATTTCGAACTGATGCGACATTTCAAATTGGGTCTGGGCACTTCATGCGATGCTTAACCTTAGCGAAAGAATTAAGCCTCAGGGGGTCTAGATGCACGTTTATTACACGTAATTTGCCAGAATTTCTTAGAAAGGCTCTAGTTGCGAATGGCTTCAGCCATATTGAACTGCCTATACATAGTGGTTTGAAGAGTGCTGATGGGCTTATGCATTCCTCTTGGCTTGGAGTCTCGCAATCTGTCGATGCATTAGAGGTTGTTCAAGTTATGAATAATCTGAGATCAGATTGGTTGGTTGTGGATCACTATTCTTTAGATTATCGCTGGGAAGGGATTATCAGTGAGTTGGTAAAAAAGATCTTGGTTATTGATGATATTGCAGATCGTAGGCATGACTGCGATTTATTGCTGGATCAAAACCTATATATTGACCCGTCCTATCGATATAAAGATAAAGTACCGATAGACTGCAAGCTTTTATTGGGGCCAAAATATTCATTACTACGAAAAGAATTTGAGTGGTTGCATAAAGTTGCCAAGCCTAAAATTGGGTCCGTCAGAAAGGTAGTTGTTTTTTTTGGTGGGGTTGATAAGGATAATTTTACTCAAGTTGCGATAAATGCATTGGAACAGATTAATAATCAAGATATTGAAGTAGATATTGTCATCGGTACGCAGCACCCAAACCGTGAAGAAATTGAAAAATTGTGTAAGTCCCTTCAATACACATGCCATATTCAGACCGAAAATTTGGCGGAAATTTTTGCCAAGGCTGATTTGGGAGTTGGTGCCGGTGGCTCCTCAAGTTGGGAGCGATGCTGTCTGG
>CANBSM010000117.1 GCA_947372155.1 Burkholderiaceae bacterium | reverse complement strand
CAAAAAGATTTTGGGGCTGGCCTAATGTATATAGTCATTGGCCTCTTTTTTACCATCATGGCTACCCAGTACCCAATGGGAACTGCCGCCAAAATGGGGCCTGGCTACTTCCCATTCTGGCTTGGCCTAGTAATGACAGCCCTCGGCCTGCTCATTCTAGTGAAGTCACTTAGCGCTAAAGCGGCGATTGAAAAAATCCCACCTTTCAACTGGAAGGTGATTGGCCTTATTACTGGATCTGTCATTGCCTACGGCATTCTCTTGCCAACGATGGGCTTTATCGTAGCCGTCTTCGTTTTGGTATTTATGTCAGCCAGCGCAAGCCATGAATTTCATTGGAAAGGCACTTTAGTAAATGCCACATTTCTGATTATTTTCACTTATTCAGTATTCGTTATGGGACTGAAATTACAGTTCCCATTGCTACCTTTCTTCTTTCAACAATAACGAACCGGGATACTGAAAATGGACTTATTTGCTAATTTAGCCCTCGGTTTTGATACCGCATTTACTTTACAAAATCTCTTGTACTGCCTGATCGGCTGCGTCTTGGGAACCCTGATTGGCGTATTGCCAGGCTTGGGCCCAATCGCCACGATTGCAATGTTGTTGCCAGCTACTTATGCCTTGCCTCCAATCGCTGCATTGATTATGTTGGCTGGTATTTATTACGGCTCACAGTACGGCGGTTCTACAACAGCAATTTTGTTGAACATCCCAGGGGAAACGTCCTCGGTGGTAACGGCGATTGATGGATATCAGATGGCCAGAAATGGTCGAGCTGGTGTTGCATTGTTTACTGCCGGTATGGGCTCATTCTTCGCCGGCTGCGTAGCAACTTTAGTGTTGGCCGCCTTTGCTGCGCCACTCTCTCAGCTAGCGTTTAAGTTTGGTCCTGCCGAGTACTTCTCGCTCATGGTCTTAGGCCTAATTGGTGCAGTTGTGTTGGCATCTGGCTCTTTGATCAAAGCCATTGGCATGATCGTTTTAGGTCTCTTAATGGGCTTGATTGGTACTGACGTTAACTCCGGTGTATCGCGTTATGCGTTTGACATTCCTGAGTTGAGCGATGGTATTGGCTTCGTAGCTGTTGCGATGGGTGTTTTTGGTTTCGCAGAGATCATGGGCAACCTTGAGAAAACTGACGACGACGAAGGCTTCTTAAACAAGATGACCACCATGATCCCAACCAAGGAAGACGTCAAGCGCATGATTCCTTCGATCTTGCGCGGTACAACGATTGGTTCGATCCTCGGCATCTTGCCAGGCGGTGGTGCAGCACTAGCAGCTTTTGGTGCTTACTCTGTTGAAAAGAAATCTTCTAAGTACAGCCACGAGTTTGGCAAAGGCGCAATTGAAGGTGTTGCTGGTCCTGAATCAGCAAACAATGCTGCCGCTCAAACCTCATTCATTCCTTTGCTCACTTTGGGTATCCCACCAAATGCTGTGATGGCCTTGATGGTTGGCGCGATGACTATTCACAACATTCAACCAGGTCCTCAGGTAATGACCAGCAACCCAGCTTTGTTCTGGGGTCTGATCGCCTCCATGTGGATTGGTAACGTGATGTTGATTCTTTTGAACTTGCCCCTCATTGGTATTTGGGTCAAGCTATTGAAGATTCCTTATCGCTTCATGTACCCAGCCATTCTGGTTTTCTGCTGTATCGGCGTATACACCGTCAATAACACTGTATTTGACGTATACGTGACGGCTGCCTTCGGCATCATCGGCTACCTCTTCTTCAAACTGGGTTGCGAACCCCCTCCATTGCTTTTGGGCTTCGTACTTGGACCCATGATGGAAGAGAACTTCCGCCGCGCATTATTACTTTCCCGTGGTGATTTCACTACCTTCTTGACTCGCCCACTCTCCTTGGGATTGCTCATTGCAGCAGCCCTGTTGGTGGTGATCGTGGCCCTGCCTGCGGTTAAGAAGACTCGCGAAGAGGCATTCGTCGAAGACTGATAGTTTTACGCCTCACAGAAACAAGCCCGCAGCTATTTGCGGGCTTTTTCTTTATGGGCTGGGGGTTTTCTCTACAATGTGGCTATGTCCCAAGATAGCAAACCCTCCAAAGCAAATGCCGGCGCTATAGCCGAACCATCCAACTTCTTGCGCCAGATCATCGATCATGATTTGGCAAGCGGGGCTTTTGCACAGCGCACCAATTTAGCTGGGGAGCCTATCCCATCGATCATTACTCGCTTTCCACCAGAGCCTAATGGCTACTTACATATTGGTCACGCTAAAAGTATTTGCCTGAACTTTGGATTGGCTGCTGATTACAACCAGCAAGCTGGTGGTGCGCGCTGCAATATGCGCTTAGATGACACCAATCCCGTCAAAGAAGATGTGGAATACGCCGACAGTATTTTGGATGCAGTGAAGTGGCTTGGTTTTGATTGGGGAACCCATCTTTATCACGCAAGCGACTACTTTGACAAACTCTATGAGTTTGCTGAAATCTTGATTCAAAATGGCAAAGCGTATGTTGATAGCCAAAGTGCCGATGATATTCACACCAATCGCGGCAACTTCGGTCAAGCCGGAAAAAATAGTCCTTACCGCGATCGCAGCCCAGAAGAAAATCTCTCCTTGTTCCGTGAAATGCGTGATGGCAAGTTCAAAGATGGTGAGCATGTGCTGCGCCTGAAAATTGACATGACCCATCCCAACATTGTGATGCGCGATCCCGTGGTTTACCGTATTCGCCATACGGATCACCACCGCACTGGTAGTAAATGGTGCATCTATCCACTTTATGACTTCACCCATTGCATCTCTGATGCGTTGGAGAATGTCTCTCACTCCATCTGCACGCTAGAGTTCGAGAACAACCGTCCGCTGTATGACTGGATTGTGAATTCTCTAAAAGAGTTGGGTGTATTTAAAGATCCGGTGCCACATCAATATGAGTTTGCACGTCTGAACCTGACCTACACCATCACCAGCAAACGTAAGTTGTTGCAATTAGTAGAAGAAAAGCATGTCGAAGGCTGGGATGATCCCCGTATGCCAACCATCGTCGGCATCCGTCGCCGTGGTTACACTCCAGAAAGTATTCGTCTGTTCTGTGAGCGCATTGGTGTATCTAAGGCCGATAGCTGGATTGA
>CANBSM010000116.1 GCA_947372155.1 Burkholderiaceae bacterium | reverse complement strand
AAATGGTTTGAAGATGGCACCACTAATGCTTCATACAACTGTTTGGATCGCCAAGTTGAAGCTGGCTTAGGTGATAAGACAGCCATTATTTTTGAAGCAGATGACGGCACAGTTACTAAAGTAACTTACAAAGAGATGCTCGAGCGTGTTTGCAAAATGGCAAACGCATTGCGCAAGATGGGCGTCAAGTCTGGTGACAGCGTCATCATTTACATGGCAATGACGATTGAAGGCATTGTTGCTATGCAGGCATGTGCGCGTATTGGCGCAATTCACTCTGTAGTGTTTGGCGGTTTCTCTGCCCAAGCGTTGCGTGACCGCATTATGGACGTGGGTGCAGTTGCAGTGATTACTGCTGATGGCCAGTTCCGCGGTGGCAAAGCATTGCCACTCAAAGCAATTTGTGACGAAGCGCTTTCCACAGGCGAATGCCCTAAAGTTAAGCATGTCATCGTGAGTAAGCGTACTGGTACTGATATCACGATGCAAGCAGGGCGTGACGTTTGGATGCAAGAGATCGTAGCCAATGAAGCGACAACTTGTGAGCCAGAGTGGGTAAGCGCTGAACATCCATTGTTCATTTTGTACACATCTGGTTCAACCGGTAAGCCAAAGGGTGTACAGCACTCAACAGGTGGCTACCTTTTGTGGGCCATTCTCACAATGAAGTGGACTTTCGACATCAAGCCTAATGACGTGTTCTGGTGTACTGCCGACATTGGTTGGGTAACGGGTCACTCTTATATTACTTATGGCCCACTCGCAGTTGGCGCCACTGAGATCGTATTTGAAGGCGTGCCAACCTATCCAAATGCTGGCCGTTTCTGGGACATGATCCAAAAACACAAAGCATCCATTTTCTACACTGCACCGACTGCAATTCGTTCATTGATCAAAGCATCAAGCAATGACGAAGCAGTGCATCCAAAGAGCTACGATTTATCATCACTGCGTCTCTTGGGTTCTGTTGGTGAGCCAATCAATCCTGAAGCATGGATGTGGTACTACGAGCATGTTGGTAATTCAAAGTGCCCAATCGCAGATACGTTCTGGCAAACAGAAACTGGTGGTCACATGATTTCACCATTGCCAGGCGCAACCCCAATGATTCCTGGTTCATGCACATTACCATTGCCAGGTATTCAGGCGGCGATTGTGGATGAGGCTGGTGTAGACGTTCCTAATGGTCAAGGCGGTATTCTGGTTGTGAAGCGTCCATGGCCTTCCATGATTCGTACGATTTGGAATGATGCAGATCGTTTCGTGAAGTCTTATTTCCCAGAAGAGTTGGGTGGCACCTTGTATCTTGCTGGTGACGGCGCAATTCGTAATAAAGATACTGGCTACTTCACCATTACTGGTCGTATCGATGACGTATTGAACGTTTCTGGTCACCGCATGGGAACCATGGAGATTGAATCTTGCTTAGTGGCTAACCCATTGGTTGCTGAAGCAGCAGTTGTGGGTCGTCCTGACGAGCTGACTGGTGAAGCCATTTGCGTCTTCGTCGTTCTGAAGGGTGGTCGCCCAACTGGTGATGAGGCCAAGAAGCTTGCTACTGAGCTACGTAACTGGGTAGGTAAGGAGATCGGTCCGATCGCTAAGCCTAAAGATGTTCGTTTCGGTGATAACTTGCCTAAGACCCGTTCTGGCAAGATCATGCGCCGTCTATTACGTGTGATTGCTAAAGGCGAAGAGGTGACTCAAGACACCTCCACCCTGGAAAATCCACACATCTTGGATCAGCTCAAAGAGTCTCTCTAAGCAGCCAAATCAGCATTTAGACCAAATCCTTTCGGCAATCGTATAATCATCGGTTCCGGAAGGGTGGATGAGCGGTTTAAGTCACACGCCTGGAAAGCGTGCGTAGGTTAATAGCCTACCGCGGGTTCGAATCCCGCCTCTTCCGCCAAGTATTAAGAAAACCACCTTCGGGTGGTTTTTTCTTTTCCAGCAATACAAAAGTGCCCTCCACAACAGCGCCAGAGTTAGCCCTGTTGATTAGTGCCGGGGGCCCTTTAGGGAAAAAGCCAAATGATGTTCTTTAGCGTACACTGTTTTTCTGTTATGAAATCTATCACGACATGATTAACGCCCTTGGAGAAGACGGCATGAAAAAGAAGGCATCTTTGAATCAATCGAAGCGAGATATATTAAAAGCGGCAGCCTCAGTGCCCTTAGCAGCTTCCCTAGCTGCCTGCAGTGGTGGCAGCAGTAGCACAGTAAGCTCTTCTCCTAATGCTCAGCCCAATGTCCTTTTTGTTCTCGTGGACCAGATGCGCTTTCCCAATCATTTTCCATCTGGCATTAGCAATGCAGATGAATTTCTTAAAAGATTCATGCCTAATACCTATGCACTATGGAAAAGTGGTGTAAAGTTTTCTAATCACTATATTGCTGCAACTGCTTGCGGACCTTCACGTGCAACATTGGTTACAGGCTTATATACGCAGCAGACTTGGAACGTTGCTACGTACGCACCGATTTTGGGTAACACCCCACCAGAATTGAGTCCGGATATGCCTACTTACGGCAAGCTGTTTCAGGCTGCGGGCTATGACACCCCGTATATGGGTAAGTGGCACCTATCAGAGCCTTGGAAAACTGGCATGTCCCGGTATGGGTTTGAAGGTATTACTGAGAAATATATTTTGGATGCAGCCAATTTACAGGGAACTTATAGCGACCCTAATTTTGTGGATTCTAATGGGGTGAAAACACCGTATTACAACGATGAGTTCATTGCTGATGTCGCAGTGTCCTGGCTCAAAGCAAAGAAGATTTCAGATCGTCCTTGGTGTCTCACCGTAGGGTTGCAAAATCCCCATGATTACCAGTTCTTCCCAAGTGGAACTGAATTTAAAACATTTACGTCTTTGTATTCAAGTGTGGTCACAAATCCAACGCGATCAATCCAATCCAGTACGTATAGCGCCCAACCAAGTGCCACTGGTGTTGATTGGTCAACCAATGTCTTTAACAATATCGATGTGCAGAGTTATGGATACCCAGTCCTTCCGCCGAATTGGGAATCCTTAGATTCGCTTTATCAGAACAAACCAAAGGCACAGACGCTTTGTAGGCAGTGGAATGCAATGCAGTTTGGATCAGCAGGTGAGACCGCCAGCGTGACAAACTACGACATTAAGGTTTATCCGGGCACCGCGCGTTACGCCTATTCTGGTTATAGCCCGGTTATCCCAGGCGCACCAGTACCTTTAACTTTGGGCGTGAGCGTTGCTCCATATGGTTATTGGCAAAGAGGTATGGCTGTGTATACCTTAGCCATGGAAATTGTCGATAAAAGTATTGGTAAGGTGCTTAGCGCTATGCCAGCTGATGTGGCTAAAAATACCGTTATTGTCTTTACATCGGACCATGGTGAGCAAGCAGGATCGCATGGCTTCATATCCAATAAATCCAGTAACGTCTACGATGAAACTATTCGAGTGCCACTCATTGTTAGCGACCCTACTGGTAAATTTACAGGTGATATTGATACGCAACGCACCCAAATAACATCAGCTGTTGACTTAGCACCAATGATGGTGAGTTTTGCCTATGGCGGAACGCGCTCTTGGTTAACGGGCGATAACGCAACCCTCTACAACAAGCGTTTTGATATGTTCCCACTACTCAAGTCGGCAACTGCGGCGGGGCGCGAATATGCGCTTTTCTCAACTGATGAAACGGTAAGCTTGTGGCAAGACTTTGTCACCGCACCCAATAGCGCAAAAAATCAGACGCCAGCTCACATACTGGGTTTAATTAAGCAAAACGATAAGCTTGGCCTTTGCTCAAACTGGACTCCTGGCACCGTCAATATTGTGAATGATGGGCGACAGGATGGCGAGTACTACGACCGGTCTAC
>CANBSM010000115.1 GCA_947372155.1 Burkholderiaceae bacterium | reverse complement strand
CCCTGTCTGAAAAGTGGTGGAGCGCTATGTTGCAATTCCCTGGTCGACGTGTATGTCGCTTACTCGTGCGAGAACACTCCGCCTAACTTATCCATGCGCTCGAGTGCGATACCGCAACCACGAGCCACGCAAGTTAAGGGATCTTCTGCTACATGAATTGGCAAGCCTGTTTCTTCCAGCAAGAGGCGATCAAGGTCGCGCAGTAAGGCTCCGCCGCCAGTAAGCATCATGCCGCGTTCAGCAATATCGGAAGCCAACTCAGGTGGAATCTGCTCGAGAGCTGCCTTTACTGCAGTCACGATTTGATTTAATGGATCAGTCAATGCTTCCAAAATTTCGTTGCTAGTAACTGTGAAGCTGCGTGGAATACCTTCGGAAAGATTGCGACCTTTAACTTCCATCTCGCGGACTTCAGCGCCAGGGAAAGCGGAGCCAATCGTTTTCTTAATTAACTCAGCAGTCTGTTCGCCAATCAACATGCCGTAGTTACGGCGAATGTAATTAGTAATAGCTTCATCGAACTTGTCGCCACCAACACGAACAGAGCCTTTGTAAACCATGCCACCCAATGACATCACACCAACTTCAGTAGTGCCACCACCGATATCGACAACCATCGAACCTGCCGCTTCTGAAACTGGCAAGCCAGAACCAATTGCTGCTGCCATCGGCTCTTCAATTAAAAATACTTGTGATGCACCAGCGCCTAATGCAGATTCGCGAATCGCGCGACGCTCAACTTGAGTAGATCCACAAGGAACGCAAATGATGATGCGTGGGCTTGGCTTTAATAATTTGCTTTCATGCACAAGCTTGATAAATTGCTTGAGCATTTGTTCGGTAATCGTGAAGTCGGCAATCACGCCGTCTTTCATTGGGCGAATTGCCTCAATATTCCCTGGAACACGACCTAACATCGCTTTTGCCTCTTTACCAACGGCCAAAATGGTCTTTTTGCCATTTGGACCGCCTTCTTGGCGAATTGCCACAACAGAGGGCTCATCGAGGACGATACCCCGCTCACGCATATAAATTAAGGTGTTGGCGGTTCCTAGGTCGATGGCTAGGTCATTGGAAAAGTAGCTGCGGAAAAAACCGAACATGATGTAGTGGGAAAATAGAAAGTGTTAATGAAAATATATAGGAATGATACTCTCGTCCCATGAAACTTGATGACGTCCAGCGCATTGCGCACCTTTCTAGGCTTGAGTTAAATCAGGCAGAAGCCGAGGCAGTTTTGCCTCAATTGCAGGCTATTTTTTCCTTAGTTGAGGAAATGCAGGCCGTCGACACAACTGGACTTGAGCCATTGGCTCATCCAATTCTCTTTTTGCGTGATTTGGCCCAACCCATGCGTGTGGACCAGGTCACGGAATCAGACCATCGTGCTGAAAACATGCAATCAGCCCCTGCTCAACATGAGGGCTATTTCTTGGTACCAAGGGTGATCGAATGAGTTGGCACAACACCCCTATTGCCTTAATGGCAAAAGCGCTAGCCGCAAAAGAGGTTTCCAGCACAGAGTTAACCCAGTACTTTTTGGACCGTATTGAGGCCGGAAAACAGTGGAATGCCTACCTAGATGTGAATGCTCACTTAAGCTTAGAGCAAGCATCTAAAGCAGATAGACTAATTTCTGATGGTAAGGCCGGTAAGTTAACCGGTATCCCCGTTGCACATAAGGATGTCTTCGTAACACGGGGCTGGAAGTCAACCGCAGCCTCCAAAATCTTGGCCGGCTATCAGAGCCCTTTTGATGCCACAGTGGTTGCCAATTTGGGAATCCCAGATGAAAACAATCCCCATGGTGCTGGCATGGTTTGTTTGGGTAAAACCAATATGGACGAGTTTGCGATGGGCTCCTCCAATGAAAACTCTGCCTTTGGACCAGTATTAAATCCATGGAATGCTGCCCACGTGGCTGGCGGTTCCTCTGGTGGCTCGGCTGCAGCGGTTGCGGCTGGTTTGGCCCCGATTGCTACTGGTACGGATACGGGTGGCTCAATTCGTCAGCCAGCAGCATTTTGTGGCTTAACCGGAATTAAGCCTAGTTATGGGCGCGTATCTCGCTACGGGATGATCGCTTATGCCTCTTCGCTCGATCAAGCTGGCCCAATGGGTAAGACTGCAGAAGATTGCGCCTTATTGCTATCTGCGATGTCTTCACACGATCCACGTGACTCCACATCTTTGGCTGATTCAGGCGAGGACTATGGCCGTTACCTGAATCAGAGCTGGCAAGAAGGCAGTGCAAATTCCGCAAAGCCATTAGAAGGTTTGCGCGTTGGCTTGCCAAAAGAATTCTTTGCCGAAGGTTTAGCAAGTGATGTTGCTAAATCAGTTAACGAAGCTGCAAAGCTTTTAGAAAATCTAGGCGCAACATTGGTTGAGGTGAGCTTGCCAAAAACCAAACTATCTATTCCGGTGTATTACGTTTTAGCGCCAGCAGAAGCATCAAGTAATTTGAGCCGTTTTGATGGCGTACGTTATGGATACCGCGCTAATGAATATCGTGATCTCAATGATATGTATGCAAAGTCACGCACCGAAGGTTTTGGGGCAGAAGTGAAGCGCCGCATCATGATTGGAACGTATGTTCTTTGTCATGGTTACTATGATGCGTACTATCTACAGGCACAAAAAATTCGTCGCATTATTGCAGCAGATTTTCAAGCTGCGTTCAATCAGTGCGATGTCATCTTAGGGCCTGTAGCCCCTGATGTGGCATGGCGTTTGGGCGAGAAGTCAAAAGATCCGGTGCAAATGTATTTAGAAGATATTTACACGCTTTCCACTAACTTAGCGGGCTTGCCAGCGATGAGTGTTCCTTGTGGATTTAATACAAACAATCTACCTATTGGTATGCAATTGATCGGCAATTACTTTTCTGAGGCACGCTTATTACAGGTGGCCCACCAATATCAGCAGGCCAGTGACTGGCATTTGCGTCCAGCAAGTGAGGTGGCATGATGCAATGGGAAGTCGTTATTGGTCTAGAGACCCACGCACAGTTACAAACACAATCTAAGATTTTTAGTGGCGCAAGTACGCGCTTTGGCGCAGCTCCAAACACGCAAGCCTGCGCAGTGGATTTAGCATTGCCTGGTGTGTTGCCAGTGTTAAATCGCCAAGCAGTTGAGCATGCGATTCGATTTGGTCTGGCGGTAAATGCCAAGATTTCGCCCGCAAGCATCTTTGCCCGCAAAAACTATTTTTATCCTGATTTACCTAAGGGCTATCAAATCAGTCAGATGGAGATCCCAGTTGTTGTTGGTGGGCATCTTGAGATCTTGGTGGGTGATGAGGTGAAGGTAGTTGAGCTCACACGTGCCCACATGGAAGAAGATGCTGGCAAATCGGTTCATGAAGAGGGCTTTACTGGTCCTCATGGCGAACCCTCTAGCGGTATTGATCTGAACCGCGCCGGTACACCACTCCTCGAGATCGTGACCGAACCAGTAATGCGCAGTGCTACCGAGGCCGTTGCCTATGCCAAAGCCTTACATGGCTTGGTTGTGTGGCTGGGGGTTTGTGACGGCAATATGCAAGAAGGCTCTTTCCGTTGCGATGCGAACGTATCTGTTCGCCCTAAGGGCCAGGCTGAATTTGGTACCCGCTGCGAAATTAAAAACTTGAACTCCTTCCGCTTTTTAGAAGAGGCCATTCAGTACGAGGTACGCCGTCAAATCGAATTGATTGAGGATGGTGGGACCGTAGTTCAAGAGACGCGTTTATACGATCCTGATCGTGGCGAAACCCGCAGCATGCGAAGCAAGGAAGATGCCAACGACTATCGCTACTTCCCAGATCCTGATTTATTACCAGTGGTCATTGATGACGCATGGATTGCAGATGTGCGCAGCAAGATGCCGACACTCCCAGCCCAATTGCGCGAGCAGTGGCAAGGCGACTTTGGTTTAAGTGCATACGATGCGCAGTTGTTGACTCAAGATCGTGATACTGCAAAAGTATTTGAAGAGCTGTTGGCCATTGTAGGAAAACCACTAGCAAAAGCAGCTGCTAATTTAATTGCTGGCGAATTTGCCTCTTCCTTAAATCGTGCAGGCATTGCTACAGCTGACGCGCCTTTGAAGGCCGAACATTTGGCGCCATTGCTGACGCGTGTGGCTGATGGCACTATTTCTAACAAGATTGCTAAAGATATTTTTGCCGTTCTTTGGGAAGAGGCTATCGCAGGCAATGCTGTAAGCACGGTCGATCAAGTGATTGACGCTAAAGGCTTGAAGCAAATTAGTGATAGTGGAGCAATTGAGGCCATCATTGATCAAGTATTGGCGGCTAATCAGAAATCGGTTGAAGAGTTCCGCTCAGGCAAAGAGAAGGCGTTTAATGCCCTTGTTGGCCAAATCATGAAGGCCTCGCAAGGCAAGGCAAATCCCGGTCAGGTGAATGAGCTCTTGCGTAAAAAGCTTGGTTAAACAAAGAATACATTTAGAAAGAATTACATGAGTGCAATCGATCCAAAGCAGGCCGAGCAAGAAGAGTTAGTTGCTGAGTGGTTACGTGCAACCCCAGGCTTCTTTGAGCGTTACGCTGATCTCTTCAATGAGATTCGGATTAAGCATCCGCATGAGGATCGTGCGATCTCTTTGCAAGAGCGTCAGATGACGGTGTTGCGCACACAAAACCAAGAGCTTAATCGCCGCTTAAGCGAGATGTTGCACTTTGGCAGCCGTAACGATAAAACCCAACAAAGTTTGGTTGCTTGGTTGTTGCGTTTGATGAAGGCTAACAATAAGGCGGATGTGGAAGCCGCCATAACTTCTGGTTTGGCCGAAGTCTTTGAGGTGGAGTCTGCACAATTGTTATCACCTAATTCTGCGTTTGGCCCTTGGGTGGATACGCCTCTATGCGGCTCCGCTAAAGAGTTGGCGGCAGCTAGCGTAGATTTGTTAGCAAGCCAAACAGCCATTGATCCTGAATGGCAAAGCATGGTAGCCATTGGCTTGCCGCTGGGCAAGAGTGTTGGCAACAATCAATCGCCAGCAGTGTTGCTGCTAGCTAGCAAGGATGAATCTCGCTTCACAGCCGATATGGGCGCTTTCTACTTGCGCCAGATTGCTGAATTAACTGCTGCAGCTTTGGATCGTATCCAGGCTTATGAAATTAAAAGCGACTGATCTCCATCCACTCATGCAAGAGTATTTGCATGAGCTACACGTGTTGCGTCAACTCTCGCCGCATACCCTCAAAGCGTACGGCATGGATCTGAGCGACCTCCAAAATTTTGCACTTGAAGACAGCATTGAATTATTAAAAGTCAGCAACGGTCATGTGCGTCGTTGGGCTGGCCGCCTACACTCCAAGGGGAAATCCTCAAGAAGTATTGCAAGAGCACTTTCAGCGTGGCGAGGATGGTATGACTGGCTTACTGAAAAAGATGCCAGGCGGGATGCGCGTGCTGGCAAGGTAACAAGCAATTTGATCGCCAATCCAGTTGATGATGTGAAGGCGCCTAAGCGCTTGAAGTCATTACCCAAGGCCTTATCGGTCGAGCAGGCCCTTTCCCTGGTAAATCAAGCCGTCAAAGAGGCCGAAGAAAAAAAGGATTTGGAATCTATTCGCGATGCAGCGATTATTGATCTGCTGTATTCCTCTGGCTTACGTCTTTCAGAGCTCTTGGGGATCGATGTGATGCAAAGCAAAGATCGCCAACATGAGTCAGCTGGCTGGCTAGATTGGGATGCTGCTGAAGTAACGGTGTTAGGTAAGGGCGGCAAACGACGTTCGGTGCCTGTTGGTGTGCCTGCGATGAAATCACTTGCTGCGTGGCGAGAGCTGCGCGATGCCGGAACTTATCCAGAAGAATCCATCGCCTTGTTTTTGTCGGCAACAGGTAAGCGCTTATCGCCTCGTACGGTGCAAGCAAGGTTGCGTACTTTAGCCATGCGTGCTGGTTTACCCACTCATGTGCACCCTCATATGATGCGGCACAGTTTTGCGAGCCATGTTCTGCAATCCTCGCAAGATTTGCGTGCTGTCCAGGAAATGTTGGGTCATGCCAGCATCGCTAGCACCCAGATTTATACGTCTTTAGATTTTCAGCACCTCGCTCAGGCATACGATAAAGCGCATCCGCGCGCAAAGGCTGGCAAAGGCTGAGGAACTCGGTAAGATAGAAGGTTTCCCGCTTTGGGAAACGATGACTTTTAGAATTAGATTGGATCATCCATGGCATTAATTCCGGTAACGATTTTGACAGGCTTCTTGGGAAGCGGCAAAACTACTTTGCTTAAACACATCTTGACTGAAGAGCACGGCAAAAAGATTGCCGTAATCGAGAATGAATTCGGCGAAGAAAATATTGACAACGATATCTTGGTGCAAGACAACCAAGAGAATATTGTCCAAATGAGTAATGGCTGCATCTGCTGCACTATTCGTGGCGACCTTGTCGATGCCCTGAATGAGCTTTGGGAGCAGCGTAAAGATAAGAAGATTAGCTTTGATCGCGTCGTCATTGAAACAACAGGCGTTGCCAATCCTGGCCCCGTTGCTCAGACATTCTTTATGGATGATGATGTAGCTAACCACTACGTACTAGATGCCGTAGTTACCTTGGTAGACGCCAAGCATGGTCAGCAACAACTCAATGAGCATGAAGAAGCTCAGCGCCAGGTTGGTTTTGCAGATCAAATTTTTATTACTAAGACTGATTTGGTGACCCCGGCCGAAGTGGATGCTTTGCGCAATCGCCTCATGCATATGAATCCAAGAGCACCAATTGCAGGCATTTCTAAGGGGGTGGTGCCCTTGAATGCCGTCTTGGATCTCAAGGGCTTCAATCTAAACGCCAAGCTGGATATTGACCCCCATTTCTTGGAGCAAGATGATCACGACCATGAGCATTGTGGGCACGATCATGGACACGACCATGACCACGATCACAGTACTTGTGGCCACGACCATAGTCATGACCATCAGCATCATGGTCATGCAGGACATACGGATCGCATCCAATCCTTTGTTTTTCGTAGTGATAAACCCTTTAATCACAAAAAGTTGGAAGACTTCCTGGGGGGCATTTTGGAGGTCTTCGGAGAGAAGATGTTGCGCTATAAAGGTGTGCTCTATGTGAAGGGAAGTAACCGAAAAGTGGTGTTCCAGGGGGTTCATCAGATGATGGGCAGCGATTTAGCGGGTCCATGGGGTACAGAACCCAAGCAAACCCGGATGGTCTTCATAGGTATCGATTTGCCCAAGGACACCTTATTGGCTGGGCTTGAGGGGTGTTTGGCCTAGTAAGATTCGGGTACAATCCGCCGCCACGGCCGATATTGATAAATATTAATAAAAGGGCCGTAAAAGTTTGGCAGAATGAGGCAATAATGCTTCAAACCAGGAAAGAATGAGATGACGGTAAAAACAGCAACAAAATCAGCAACTGCTGCAAAAGCTAGTAGTAAGGCCGCGAGCGCTAAAGTTGCAAAAGGTGCTCCATTGACTGAAGCGGAATTGCTCAAGATGTCTGACAAGGACTACATGAGTGCTGCGCAGTTAGATTTTTTCCGTCAAAAATTACTCACCCTTAAAGACGACATCTTGAAGAATGCGTCAGAGACAACAGAACATCTGCGTGAAAATATTTTAGTTCCTGATCCTGCCGACCGTGCAACGATCGAGGAGGAGCATGCATTGGAATTGCGTACACGCGATCGTGAGCGCAAGCTGCTTAAAAAAGTAGAGCAAGCATTAACGCGCATTGAATCCGGCGACTATGGATGGTGCGAAGAAACTGGTGAGCCAATCGGCTTGAACCGTTTAATTGCAAGGCCTACAGCCAATTTATCTCTTGAGGCTCAAGAGCGTCGTGAACTCCGTCAAAAATTATTTGGCGAATAAATTTTAAGTAGCGATGA
>CANBSM010000114.1 GCA_947372155.1 Burkholderiaceae bacterium | reverse complement strand
AGGGGAGAAGGCATTGTATTTAATGAGCCTGCTTTTCTACCTCGGGTTGTCAAGGAGCTTGCCTTAGTTCGAGGCATTAGTGATGCTGAGTTTGCTTCAGCCGTATGGCGTAACGCCATGCAAGTATTGCCGCGTTGGTCTGCATTATGTGCAGACATTCCTAGCCACAACCTAGCCCCTTAATTCATTGCGCTTAGCTATTACGGCGTTTATCGCCGGGGGATCGCTCCTTTTCTTTTTGCCGAAAGTTCCCGAATATTGGTTATATGCCTGCATAGCTACAGCTGTAGTGTGTTTATTCACAATTTGTTTTTCTCGTAACTATGGCATTTCTAAAAAACTGGCAATCATTGGCTTGCTGTTTACGATGGGCTTTGCATGGAATGCGCGCTATGCCGAAAATCGCCTAGAGAATATTCTTCTTATAGACCTAGAGGGTAAAGAATTTTCTCTTGAGGGTAGGGTAGCTGCACTACCGCAAAGTAATTCATCTGGTGCCAAGTTTGCATTTGAGGTGGATCGTGCTAGCGCGGGTAGAGAAAATCTTGATCGCTTTCCAAAGCGTATTTATTTAAGTTGGCAGCCCGCCTGGAGAAATCCTCAAGACATTCCCGAAGTCATTCCTGGTCAGCGTTGGAGGTTTAAGGCAAAGCTCAAGCGACCCTATGGCTCTCTAAACCCTCATACGTTTGATTTTGAGCGCTGGTCTTTTCATCAAGACTTTGGCTCTAGTGGTTCAGTCCGATCGGGTGAGTTATTGATCGATAGAGATATTGCTTGGGATGAGTTTGAATTGCGTATGGAGCTTGCGCGCTGGCACTTGCGCAAAAAGATACGGTCAATGTTGTCGGAGGATGCGAGATATGTAGGTGTATTGATTGCATTGGTGATGGGGGATCAAAATGCGATTAATCAAGATGACTGGCAAGTATTTAATGCAACAGGAATTGGACATCTCATTTCAATATCGGGACTACATGTAACCATGTTGGCAGGTATTGGTGCTTCATTAGCTGCTTTTATTTGGCGTCGGCGTACATGGCCCCTCATTGCGCCAGTGAGCAAGGTAGCGGCGGTATCGGGATTTGCGACAGCATTTATTTATGCGTGGTTAGCGGGTTTTCAGATTCCGGCACAAAGAACAATGTATATGGTTGGCGTAGTGGCATTTGCATTGTGGACCGGCAGAAATCCAAGATCTTTTGATATTTGGTGGTGGGCCTTAGCTTTTGTATTGTTGATTGATCCAATGGCTCCCTATACACCAGGCTTTTGGTTATCTTTTGGCGCAGTGGCTGCCATCCTTTATGCCATGGGCGACTCCTCTGGCTTATTGGGCATCCCCAATGGGAAAGAGCTGGAAGTGCATTGGATGCAGCGCATGTCGCATGCTTTGCGAGAGGCATGCCGTGTACAAACCGTTGTTACATTGGCATTGTTACCGTTTACTTTATTTTGGTTTTATCAAGTCTCCATTGTTTCGCCATTGGCTAATGCATTTGCTATTCCGCTAGTGAGTTATATCGTGACGCCACTCGCAATCGCTGGAGCCTTGCTCCCTGAATTTATTGGACGTTGGTTGTTATTGCCGGCTCATGCATCCATGGAATATCTGGCTGCCATCCTGGAGTGGATGGCGGGCTGGAGTTGGTCGGTAATTTGGTCAAGGCAACCAGCGTGGTGGATGTTGGTGATATCTGGGTGTGGAATTGTGTATGCCATTCGCCCTGGTGATATTGGTGAAACATGGAAGTGGAGATTGCTTGCCATCACCTTATTAGTGCCTTTATTTGTTTGGCCAACTCAACTCAATTCAACTCTTAATCAAGGGGAATTTAGGGCGATTGTTTTGGATATTGGACAAGGCACTGCAGTACTTATTGAAACTGCCAATAGAAGATTGCTCTATGACACGGGGCCCATTCAAGGCAAGAAAGATGATGCAGGGCAACGAGTGATTCTTCCTTATTTACGTGGACGAGGAATCGATCGCATTGATCGCATGGTGATCAGTCATAGTGATAGCGATCACATTGGCGGTGCTGCAAGCTTGCTAAAACAGATTCAGTTTGATTCTATGATGGGTTCATTACCCAGTACCAATCCGCTGCTCCAGAATTTGCAAGCAAGGAAAATACCCGCTATCCCATGTCGTTTTGGTCAGCGCTGGGAGTGGGATGGTGTGGAATTTGTAATTTGGCATCCCCATGAAGAAACTATATTTGCCGATCAATACCCTGGTAAACCCAACGAGATGAGTTGCGTACTTGAGGTGCGCAATCAGCAAAGCTCCCTTTGGTTAACAGGCGATGTTGAGAGGCAGGGTGAAGCTGAAATTACTGAGCGCTTAGATGAAAAAATGTTGCAAGAAATTGGCGCCAGGGAGTTGATTTTTATGTCACCACATCATGGCAGCAAAACATCCTCTTCTTTGGCGCTTCTAAAGCAACTAGAGCCCAATCAGGCATTTGTCCAAAATGGCTATCGTAATCGCTATGGCCATCCACATCCAGATGTGACGGCACGTTATCGAGGTCTTGGAATTCCGTTTTATCAGACTCCAGAAACAGGTGCCCAGACTTGGTTGTTTAAAAATAACGCAAAGTCTTCGACACAGTTTTTGAGGCATGATATAAAACGACTATGGCATCGGTTGATGTGAAATTGAGGGAAAGGATTCTGCAAATGAATAAGCTACTTACTCTATGTACTCTGGTTGTCGCCATCACAGTTGGTTGCGCCGGTGCGAACGTGCGCCCCCTGGTGGACATGAAGGGTGTCAATGAGTCTGCATATGAAAAGGATTTAAGTGAGTGCCAGGCTTATGCCCAACAACAATCGGGTATGGGTGAGACTGCTGCTAAGGGTGCTGGTGCTGGAGCAGTGGTGGGTGGCTTGTTGGGACTTGTCACTGGCGGGAATAAAACGGGCATTGTGCAGGCCGCTGGTGCAGGTGCTGTGATTGGCGGTGCTGGCGGTGCTTTTACCGGTAATCAAGCACAAGAGGCTGTTGTAAAGAGGTGTTTGAGTGGTCGTGGATACAGGGTTTTGAACTAAACCCACTCGGAAATAGCTAAAAAGCCCGAGAAATCGGGCTTTTTTAATTCCCAGAAAAGCAAAAAGCCCTTAAAAATAAGGGCTTAGAGCATCAATCTTGGTTGCGGGGGCAGGATTTGAACCTACGACCTTCGGGTTATGAGCCCGACGAGCTGCCAGACTGCTCCACCCCGCGTCTGAAGCTGAAATTCTACCATTTTTTGGGGGTCTCTGTCGAGGTATTCATGCAAATAACGCATAAATAAGGCGTTTTATTGAAGAAATTCTCGTTTTAATGAGTGCCGGCAAGGAGTAACATATTGCCACGCAACATCACGTTAAGGCTTATTAATGTCAGTTAGCAATCCAGAGTTTTCAGAGTCATCCTTACTAAGGCCCGTAGAGATTTCTCGAGAGGACCATCCGCATAAGAAGGGTGCCTCTATCTCTCTTATGTTCGCGGCGATTGGCGTGGTCTTTGGCGATATTGGTACCAGCCCTCTATATGCATTAAAAGAATGTTTTAGCCCTGAGCATGGCATCCCCTTTTCTCCTGATGCAGTTTATGGCGTTATCTCAATGGTGTTTTGGGCTTTTGCGATTGTGGTTTCACTGAAGTATGTTTTATTCGTGATGCGCGCAAACAATCATGGCGAGGGCGGTATTTTGGCTCTGATGGCACTTGCATTAAGAACTGCGCCTGCAAATTCAAAGCGTTCCTTGTTGATCATCATGGCCGGTGTATTTGGCGCATGCATGTTCTACGGCGACGCAATCATCACCCCTGCGATTTCAGTTTTATCTGCGGTTGAAGGTCTTGAAGTGATATCAAGCGACTTAACCCGTTTTGTCATACCAATCACGATTTTTATTTTGGTGATTCTCTTTTTTATTCAGAAGACAGGCACCGATCTAGTGGGAAAGCTATTTGGTCCAATCATGATGGTCTGGTTTATTGCTATCGGGCTCATGGGCGTGCATCAAGTCATTCAGAACCCTGCTATTTTTGCAGCCATTAATCCACTGCATGCTATTCAATTCTTAATTGAACATTCCTTGCAGGGCTTTATTGTTTTGGGTGCAGTCTTCTTGGTATTGACTGGTGCTGAAGCTCTGTATGCTGATATGGGTCACTTTGGACTTAAGCCAATACGTATGGGTTGGTTTTTTATTGTGATGCCTTGTTTGCTCTTGAACTATTTCGGTCAGGGGGCAATGTTCTTAAGTAACCCTGAAACCATCACTAATCCATTCTTTTTGATGGTGCCCGAATTTTTAGTATTTCCTTTGGTTATATTGGCTACAGCGGCAACGGTTATTGCCTCTCAAGCAGTGATCTCAGGCGCTTTTTCAATGACGAGCCAAGCAATTTTGTTGGGCTTTGTACCGCGCATGAAGATTCGCCATACATCTGATAGAGAAATTGGCCAGATCTATATGCCGCTTGTGAATTGGGTGCTGTTGGTTCTCGTTATCGCCGTTGTTTTAGCATTTAAAAAGTCTGAGAACCTGGCGGCTGCCTACGGTATCGCGGTTACTACCACCATGATTGTGACTACATTCTTGGCGGCAATCGTCATGCGTGTGGTGTGGCGCTGGAATACTCTCTTTGTAACCTTAGTAATAAGCGCATTCTTGATTGTGGACTTGGCTTTCTTGACGGCTAATCTTTTAAAGATCATGGAAGGTGGATGGTTCCCATTACTTTTGGGTGCTGTTTGCTTCATGTTCTTAATGACTTGGTTCCAAGGGCGCAAGATACTGCGTCAAAATGCCATGAACAATGGTATTGAGCTAAAGAGTTTCATCGATTCATTGATGATGCATCCTCCGCATCGCGTAGAGGGCACAGCCATATTCTTGACGGCACACGTAGATTATTTGCCGGTCTCATTCCTGCACAACCTTAAACATAACCATGTACTGCATGAGAGGGTATTTTTCTTAAAGGTCAGTATTTGGGATGTGCCTTACGTAAAAGATAGTGAGCGTATTACTTTGCGTGACCTTGGTAATGGCATTTATGTAGTTCGTGCTGTGTATGGATTTAATGAAACCCCAGATATGGGACAGATTATTGAGTTGATTGAGAAGTCATCCGATCTAAAGTTTGATTTGATGAATACCTCATTCTTCTTATCGCGTGACACGATTGTTTCTACCGAGATTCCGGGGATGGCCTTGTGGCGTGAAAAATTATTCTGCTGGATGTATCAAAATGCTGGACGTCAGTCGGATTTCTTCAAGATTCCTGCAAATCGTTTGGTTGAATTAGGCGCAAAGGTCGAGATTTGAGAAATAGTCTCTCTCTTCGCTCAAAGATATTCATTTCAATATTTTTGTTGGTCACTTCCTTGAGTGGGGTTGCGTTAGCTACTCCCGCGGAAGAGGCTGAGCTCGAGCAATTAGATAGGATTGAGCAAGAGTTAGAGCTTCAGCGCGAGTGGTCTAAGTATCGCTGGGGTAAAGCATCTTCTGAGTGCTACCAAAATTATTGGGTTAATAGTTGTATTAAGGATGCGCGAGCCCAATATCGAAAAGAAATCGATCCTATTCGTGAGCAAGAGGTGGCTTTGCATGAAGTGCAGCGCAAACTACGTGAAAGCCTCAAGAATCAAGAAGATATTAAGCGTGCAGCCGAGCGTGCTTCACCAGAAAAAGCTGCTGAGCGAGAGGCTAACCAGCGAGAGTATGAGCAAAAGCAAAAAGATGCAGCAGCAAGAGCGGCAGACTTAGAGCAGCGTCGTAAGGATGCCCCTAAGCGCGCTCAAGAAAATAAAGCGGGCACACAGCTCGATTAATTTTTCTCCAATTTACTTTTTTATTTAATTAGGCAATCCTTGGCTAAAGTCAAAACGGTTTATATCTGCCAGTCATGTGGCGGCACTTCTGCTAAATGGCAGGGACAATGCCCATCTTGTCAGGCTTGGAATACCTTAGAAGAAGGTTTACCAGAAACCACTTCTAATTCTCGTTTTCAGGGTTTGGCGCAATCTCTACCAAGACAAAAGTTATCTGCGATTACTGCAGAGGATTTACCTAGATTTAGTACGGGTGTTGAAGAGTTTGATCGGGTGCTCGGCGGAGGCTTGGTGCCGGGTGGTGTTGTGTTACTCGGCGGCGATCCCGGCATTGGCAAATCCACATTGCTATTACAGGCCTTGGCTGAGATGAGTGCTGCTGGTATGAACGTGCTCTATAGCAGCGGTGAAGAGTCTGCTGCGCAAATTGCATTACGTGCAAAACGGATTGCACTGGATGCCCCGCAACTTGAAGTGCTAGCAGAGATCCAATTAGAAAAGCTCATTTCTATTATGGATACCGTCAAGCCACAAGTATTGGTGGTGGATTCGATCCAGACTTTGTATTCAGAAGTGTTGAGTTCCGCTCCAGGCTCAGTGGCTCAGGTGCGTGAATGTGCTGCGCAATTAACTAGAGCCGCAAAATCCAGTGGAATCTGCGTATTGATGGTCGGCCACGTCACTAAAGACGGACATTTGGCTGGCCCTCGAGTGCTCGAGCATATTGTGGATACCGTTTTGTATTTTGAGGGCGACACCCATTCTTCTTTCCGTCTAGTGCGCTCCATTAAGAATCGTTTTGGTGCAGTCAATGAGTTGGGTGTATTTGCGATGACCGAGAAGGGTCTTCGTGGCGTTACTAATCCTTCCGCAATATTCTTGTCGCAACACGAGCAAATGGTTCCAGGTGCCTGCGTATTGGTTACGCAAGAAGGCAGCAGACCTCTCTTGGTTGAAATTCAAGCGCTAGTTGATACGGCGCACGTGCCAAATCCACGTCGCTTAGCCGTTGGTTTGGAGCAGGCACGTCTAGCAATGCTCTTGGCTGTTTTGCACCGCCATGCTGGCGTCGCTTGTTTTGATCAAGATGTTTTCTTAAATGCTGTTGGTGGCGTCAAAATTTCTGAGCCTGCTGCTGACTTAGCTGTTTTGCTAGCCATACAGTCTTCAATTCGTAATCGTGCATTGCCAAAAGAGTTGATAGTCTTTGGTGAGGTTGGTTTGGCGGGAGAGATTCGTCCTTGTCCGCGCGGTCAAGAGCGCTTGAAAGAGGCGGCTAAGTTAGGCTTTACAGTAGCCATCATTCCGAAGGCAAATATGCCCAAGACCAAGATTCCAGGGTTGAAAGTAATTCCGGTGGAGCGAATTGATCAGGCAATCGCAGCTGCGGCCGAACTGAGTTAATTTCTTAGCTAAGTTTTCACTTGCTTAGCGCAAGTCTTCAGCTTGAATCAGCAAGACTTGCTCTTCGCCGGCAGATACTTCCATCCAGATTGCTGGAATTTGCGGGAAAGCCTTTTTGAAGTTCTCATACTCATTGCCAATCTCAAGCAAGATAGCGCCACGCTCGGATAGGTAGTCTGGCGCTGAAGCAATGATGCGTCTAATGATATCCATGCCATCGTCACCACCAGCCAAGGCAAGTTCTGGCTCAGCATGATATTCCGCTGGTAATGCATTCATTGAAGTGGCATTTACATATGGTGGGTTGCAGATGATGAGATCAAAGAGGTTATCTTCATTAGGTTCTGGCAATGCATCCCAAAGATCGCCATTCAATAGCTCAACTTGAGAGTTCAGGCTATGACGATCCACGTTGCGTGCCGCTACGGACAGTGCAGGCATGCTGATATCGCAAGCACTCACATGAATATCTGGACATGAAAGAGCTAGGAGAATAGCTAAGGAACCGTTGCCGGTACAAAGATCCAGTGCTTTGCCATCAGCTGGTAGCCAAGGCTCTAGCGAGCCATCAACAATAAGCTCTGCAATCCAAGAGCGAGGAACAATGCTTTGCTCGCTGCAGAAAAAAGGCACGCCCATGAGCCAGGCTTCACCTAGGATGTATGCAAGTGGCTTGCGAGTAGAGATTCTGATATCTGCAACGACTGCTGCTTGTTGTTGGAGCTCTGCTGAAATAGTGTCATCTAAGTGATCAAGAGCTTCTGTAGGGCTGAGATCAAGTTGTTTGCTGACAAGCCACAAGGCTTCGCTTTGCGCATCAATTGCCCCATGGCCGTAATGCAGATTAGCTGCGTCAAGCTTTTGTGCAATCTGATCGATGCACTGGTTAACTGTAATTTGTTGCTGAGGCTCAGGGTCCATGATGGAAGAGGTCTTTTGAGAAAAGGGCGGCACGCAATTAAGCGACTAGGCAACTAAGTGCTTAGGCAATTAACTGCTCGAGAGTCTTGCGATAGATATTTTTGAGTGGCACTACATCATTGACGATCACACACTCATCGATTTTGTGGCTAGTCGCATTAAGCGGCCCAAACTCCACAACTTCTTTGCAGATCTTGGCGATGAAGCGGCCATCACTCGTACCGCCAGTGGTGGAGAGCTCTGTATCAATCTTGGTTTCTGCTTTGATTGCTGTGCGGAGTGCACCAGCTAATGCGCCGTCGCCTGTAATGAATGGGCTGCCACCCAATACCCAGTCAATCTCAAAGTCGAGACCAGCATTTTTGAGGATGTCCTCAAGACGCTCGCGAAGCTGTTCTGGCTTGCTCTCGGTAGAGAAGCGAAAGTTAAAGTCAATTGTCAATTCACCAGGAATGACGTTATTCGCGCCAGTGCCAGCATGTACATTCGAAATCTGAAAGCTTGTAGGTTGGAAATATTCATTGCCTTTATCCCACTCGGTTTCTACTAATGCAGAAATTGCTGGTGCAGAAAGATGAATTGGGTTCTTGCCTAGGTGAGGGTAGGCGATATGCGCCTGAATACCTTTTACCTTGAGCTTGCCAGACAGAGATCCACGACGACCGTTTTTAATCATGTCGCCTAGTTGATCGACTGAAGTTGGTTCACCGATCACGCAGTAATCCAAGCGCTGACCTTGTTTTTGCAGGCGGTCGCACATGATCA
>CANBSM010000113.1 GCA_947372155.1 Burkholderiaceae bacterium | reverse complement strand
GCTACCCAAGCCGCAAATGGTAACTATGCTCAAATGACCACCACCACCATCTTAACGGTCACTGCTATTACGATTACATCGTCAGTAATTACAGGCGTGACTGCTCCGGTATCCAATGCAATACCGGTAACCACTATTACTGCTGTTGCGCAATATACCGGAACGGTTACTTGGTCTAGCAGCCCAACTAGGTTTGGATACGATGACGCCTACACCGCCACAATCACCCTAACGCCAGCTGTGGGCTACACATTCACAGGCGTAACAGCAAACTTCTTTAAAGTTAGTGGCGCTACTGCTATCAACTCAGCTAACTCGGGAACCATTACAGCATTGTTCCCTGCAACATTGTTGCCAGTCGGCTATATCAAAACTATGAGCGTATCAGGAAGCACGTTGAGTGGTAGCGGAACACTGGTGTGGTCGACAGTAACTGGCCCAACAGTAAATTGGTCAACCGCATCAACTCAGTGCTCTGCCATTGGAACGGGTTGGCGCATGGCGTCACAGGTCGAGCTTTCGGCGTTGAGCAGCACTAGCGCCGCACTGTCTGCGGGGACGGCTGCTGGTTGGACGTTGAGTCGTACGTGGTCCTCCACGCCGAATGGCTCAAACTACAACAACGTTTACCTTAATACTAGTGTCGTCGTTAGCCTCTCTACGGGCAACAGTAGCTATATGTCCTGTGTCTACTAGAGCCTTTCAAATATAATTTTTTGTTTTTTACATTTTGTAATAGGGGGCGATTTGCCTCGGAAGCCGGGTAGATAAAAATGGTTCATTGCATCTGGCTGGCACCTTTGGTTATTGGATAGCCTTTATCCAATCGCATCAGAGGGGTTGCAATGTGAAAACGGCAAAACGGGGTGGGTGCTCAGTTAAGCGCTCACATACAAGGGAGATGTATTCTGTTTTAGGTTGTGTATTGATCACGTCGAGTGGCCTCGACCTTTCCAATAGAAAGGTGTGTACGTTAGTACAAGCCTATTAGGGGCAGTATGCGGCAATTCTGCAAGTACGGATATGTGCAGGGCGATGGTTGCCCACCGCCCTGCGACTAAATTAACTCAGCAATACACTTCCCGCTGAAGTCCAATAACTAGGATTACAGCATTGTCATTATTGCGGTATAAATCAACGTAGATACTATCCTCGATACTCTGACTCTATTTCTTGAGCGTGACAACCAATGAGACTGCTTGGCAATATCCTAATTTTACGGTGAATGGCCTGTAACCCCCGCGTTTCAGCATCTATATTCTTTTAGGTTAAAAATTGGCATAAAACTCAATATCTTTTAGAGTCGCTGGCGACCAAATTAACTAGTAAGCCTCCAGCCAATACACCTGCCTAATTAATCTTCAATACGGCATCCTCCATTTTTTATGAGGAACCAAATGACAGATGAAGAACAAAAAGCTAGATGGTTTGGCCTCGTACAAGAATGGGGCGCTAGCGAACTCAGCATTCAAGTTTTTCTAAAGCAGCGCGCTATTAGCCATTCCACCTTCTATCGTTGGCGTATACGTTATGAGCAAGAGCATCTTGCCGCATTGATTCACGCTGTTCTTCGCATCCAATATACTGCCGAGCGATCCCAAAATATCCAATGGGGGCTGCCATTGCGAGCATCCCCCAAGCAATTGACTCGGTCTTTTGTATATACATCGATTTTGATAATTGTAGGGCGTAATCCATCGACTGTCATATCTACGCCCCTTTAAATTGATACTTAGTATTGCTTTATGAAATTATGTATAGATTGCGATCGAAAGGAGGTTACTCTCTGCCGAAAAATGCGTGATCCATCTACTATCCGGGCAAAGCACTGGACGGCAATGTGCAGCCCTTGGGCATAAGGCACTGCTTGATAACGATTTCATTATTTGTACTATTGACCATAATAGTGATTTTGATTAGGTTCATTACCCTTGGTGAAACCGATATGATTATGTAGATCATGAACATCATAGGTTTGTTAGGGGGGTTAGTGTCGGCGATGCCAAAACGTCATCTCGCCGGGTAGGTTTCTTGGGTTGGTTGAGGGGTGCAGGCCGATTTGGCAGTTTCATAAAGGTCTTCCGTTGGGTGATCTGAAGCTGGGATTGGGTCAGCAGGAGGGGGCACAGAAAGACCAGAATGTCTGGCAATTTCTAACCAAGGATTAGCAATTAGCCCGGTATCAGCACTTGGATTTGCCTGGGTATTGGGTAGCGCATTTGGCGGCGCATCGGGTAAGTTCGCAGGGGCAAAGCTGGCTTGTAAGGAGGGTACCGGTACTACGGGTTCGGGTAATTCTGGCCCTTCCTCATTTTTCTCGGTTACGCGGGTTTGAGTTTTCGGAAAGCGATTAACTCCAATGCTGTTGATATTTATTCCTGAGTGTGCACTTACTTCATTAACTAAATTAGGGTCAATAATGGGGTGTGGCTGGTCTTGCATCTGCGCTGCCATGAGTCGCTCAAAGGCGCTTCCGTCCTGACGGGTCAAGTTCGGAATAAATCGGGAATACACCCGAAAGAGCATCTCTGTGGTGGTGTGTCCCATCTGCCGAGCGATCCATTCAGGGGCCTCACCCGAAGCCAACATGAGGGTGGCAAAGGTATGGCGAGTTTGATACGGCACACGTTTTTTCAGTCCCAATAATCGCAATAGCGGATACCAAACCCGCTTAGAAATATTACGATGAGAAATGGGCGTTCCGGCGTTAGTAGCAAAAACATAAACGCCCTGCCCAGTCACTTTGTGTTGCGCCAAGAGCGCATCAAAGACCATCTGAGATATTTGAATGTCGCGCTCAGATTCTCCGGTTTTGGGAGTTTCCTCATAGTCATTCACAATCGTCTCTTTAATGGAAATCGTGCGCCGCTCAAAATCCACGTACTGCCATTTGAGGCCATCAATCTCACCGGTACGAGTGCCCGTAAAGAACCGAACAATGTAGTAATTGCGAAAGTCAGCTCGAACCGTGCGAAGAATGTCTTGGACTTCTTGCATCGTGAATGGCTGCACATCGGTCTTGCCCACTCTTAAAGGCTTGATATTGATAAAGGCCGGGGCAAATTCATATCGGTCGGCAGCCTCTGTCAATATCATCCGCAATGGAGTCATGATGTGATTAATACGGGAAGCAGAAAGACTCTTTTTGTTCTTAATTCCCGGCAACTTAGCTAAAGATGCCCGAAAGGTAAGAATGTCACCCTTTTTGATTTCATTTACTAGTCTAGGGCCAAATTGAGGAATTAAGGAGTTATCCAGCACACCTCTCGTGGTCGTTCTATGAGAACGCTTCCACCCTACTTCCATCTCTGAGTACCATTGATTGGCAAAGTCAGAAAATAGTGGGGTTTGAGAATGGGTTAATGGCGGTCGGTCGGGTGGTGCTCCAGCAATGGCTAAGGCCAAGTTGGCGCGCTCCTTATTAATGGCGGGGGCACTAGCCAGTCGCGCTTCTTCTACTTCTGAAATGCGTTTACTCATTGGAAAGAAGTGCTCATGGTGGTAAGAGCCATTGGCTACAGCTACTTTGATGTTTTCATCCAGCTTGGCCAGTAATTTGCGGTTAGCCTTGGAATCACCCAATTCCGTTTGCTCTCTACAGCGAATCCCAAAAACCCGGAAATCTAGAAAGAGGCGCCCAGTTTCTTTTCTGATGCGAATGTTAGACATGAACAACACCCCCTCTCGCCATTGGGATTTGATTTAGGGTCGAAGAGATCGCGTTTGTCATGTCATCCTCAATAACTTCCCAGATATAGAGAATCTTTCTTCCGCCAAAAGGCCGGAAATAATGACGTCCCTCTAATAAGACAGAATCTTTAAGTTGATCCCGAATTGTGCGGGGGTCGTATTTAATGCGAGCTGATAGCTCTTCGGTGGTGAGATAGGTCTGTGCCATTGTTAACTCCATGTAGTAAAATCAATCAAAGTGGCGAAAAGTAATCCTTAATTAACTTTTGCCATCCTAAATGACATTATGCATGAGTAAATGACATTTAGCAAGCACTTTTTACATTTAATATTAAAAAAAGCTATTCAGAATGATAAAATGCCATTTATCGACCCTTATGGGCGAAAGAAAACTTAAGTTGGTAGATGTCGCTCGTGAGACTGGCTTGCATCGGAACACCATCACCCTGCTTTACGATGAAACTGCTGCAAGGGTCGATTTAGATGCAATTAGTAAGCTATGCAAATTTTTCGATTGCAAAGTCGAAGATCTATTTGAATACCTACCAGATGCTCAAAACGACTAGTCAATTCGCCTTAGGCACAGAAATCTAGGTATTAAGGCGGTAAGTGTGTCAATTTGAGGCTAATACTCAAAACCAGCACAAATCAAAAAGGGTGGGCACAGAGCAGGCACAAAATGGGCACGGTTTGGGCACAAAAGACCATTTGAGTATTGGCCTGATTTATAAATGAAGAGATAGCAAAAGCATTAAAAGCTGCAAAAAATAGCTTTCAATGCAGTTTTTTAAAAACTATGTGCCCAAAAGACTGGTGCGCCCGGCAGGAATCGAACCTGCGACCCTTGGCTTCGGAGGCCAATACTCTATCCACTGAGCTACGGGCGCCAGTAGCAAAAACAATCATCTGGCTATTGTAAGTGCCTATAACGCAAGCTCTCGTTATAATCACGGCAAAGTAACCCTCTCAACCCCGTCAAACGATAAAAGTCCTATGAGCAACGAGCACGGTAGCCTAATTAAGTCCCCTAAACAATTGATCATCATGGTCTTCGCAAGCTTTTTTGTGCCCTTGATTATTATTTTGTTACTGATGGTGTATGTGAATAGCGGCAAGCGCGATGGCGGGGAAAGCGCAGACGCTGCCAAGTCTACCGAGCAATTGATTAAGCCAGTTGCCCAGTTAAATTTTAAAGATGCAAGCGCTCCACGCGAACTTCAAACGGGTGAGCAGGTTTACAAAGCGGTTTGTTCTTCTTGCCACGCCACGGGTGCGGCAGGTGCACCTAAATTTGGTGATGCAAGCGCCTGGGCGCCACGTATTGCTAAGGGCTATGACTCTTTGATGACTTCTGTACTTAAGGGCAAGGGCGCGATGCCAGCTCGCGGCGGTTCTAACCCTGCAGATATTAGTGATTACGAATTGGGTCGCGCAGTTGTCTATATGGCTAATTCTGCTGGCGGTAAATTACCAGAGCCTAAGGCGCCTGCAGCAGCTACAAAATAAATTTTTTCTGCCTTAAAGAAAAAGCTGGCTCAAAGCCAGCTTTTTTATTTCTCATCATCGCTAGCTTTTGCATCGAGCGCAATTTGATAGGCTTCTTTCTTTGAAAGTCCTAAAGCCTGCGCAAGCACAGCAGCAATCTCTTTACTGCCAAGGTAAGGGCTTAAAGCGTTTGCCCACAGCAAAAGAGAGGCGTGCTCAGGAGCCTCATCAGCATTAGCTGGGCGCCCTGCCACCAAAATAATGAATTCTCCTTTGAGACTGCTTGCAGTTTCAAGCCACTGTGGAATTGCACTTGCCCGCACAGAAATAATTTGCTCAAATTTTTTCGTCAGCTCGCGCCCTACTACTATCTGTCGATCTGGCTCAAGCGCATTTGCTAGGACTAGAAGGGTTTCTTTAATGTGGTGAGGAGACTCAAAAAAGATACTGGTTTTTGTACTGCTGCGAATGTCATGAATTAGCGCGTCGCGTTCTTTGGTTTTGTTGGGCCAAAAGCCTACAAACTGAAAGCGCCCTTCTGAGTTCAGCATGACGGCGCCACCGATAGAGACCGCCGAAGATACTGCGCTCGCCCCTGGAATCGGCACAACGCGAAAGCCTGCCTTTTGAACCTCATCCACCAGTCGGGCTCCGGGATCGGATACCCCAGGCGTACCCGCATCAGAAATGTAAGCCCAGCGCTCGTTCTGTGCCAGATGCTGGATTACCGTTTGCGCCCCACCCATTTCATTGTGCTCATGCAGAGCTAGGCATTTCTTATGAATACCAAATTGCTGCAGTAGTGCAGCACTATGCCTAGTATCTTCGCAGGCAATGCCATCGACAGCATTGAGAACATGCAAAGCACGCAGGGTGATATCCCCTAAATTACCAATCGGGGTGGCAACCATATAGAGAGCCCCGGCAGGTAAATCTTGCTGCTGCAGAAAGTCAAATGAGCTCAGGTCCATGGGTAGAAGTTTTGCGCTGGATTAATCAATAAGTAAGAGAATACGTTGCTTTTGGTTTGATTAGTGGGTTGCGGAAAAAGGACCTGCTTTGGCGCATAATATTGTTATGGATAAAAATACGATTGAACGCTTGCGCAAGCGCGCATCCCAACATTTTTTAGACAGCATTGCCGTTAAGCAAGACGCTGAGAAAATTCTTCCAGAAGTGGTAGCGCATGGCGTGCTCGCGATGGTTGAGTGTTTGCGAGCTGGCGGTAAGGTGATGGCTTGCGGAAACGGCGGCTCAGCCGCTGATGCGCAGCACTTTGCAGCCGAGTTGATTGGCCGCTTTGAACGTGAACGTCAAGAGCTTGCTGCGATTGCATTGACAACGGATACTTCTATCTTGACTGCTGTTGGCAATGATTACAGCTACGATGAGATTTTTAGTAAACAAGTCCGCGGCCTTGGAAAAAAAGGCGACATCCTCTTGGGTATTTCGACGTCAGGCAACTCTAAGAATGTGGTGAAGGCAATTGAAGTAGCAAAAAAAATGGGCATCAAAATTATTGCGCTGACAGGTAACGGTGGCGGAAAAATTGCAAGTCTCTTGGACAAAGACGATATCCATCTTTGCGCCCCCTCTACACGTACCGCACGCATTCAGGAAACACATTTAGTGTTGTTGCATAGTTTGTGTGATGGTGTTGATCACATATTGCTTGATTAATAGCGCCCTAACAATAGAAAGCATTCACGATGCAAATCAAACTCGCAAGTAAATTACTCATTGCTTTAATGCTCACTTCATTCTTATCGGCATGTGGCGTTCTGGCTGTTGGCGGCGTTGCTGCAAGTGCAGCCGTCCTAGCTGACCGTCGTAGTCCGAACGTGCAGGCCATTGACAAAGGCATCGAGCTAGAGGCCGGCAATGCACTGTCTAAGCGATTTGGTGATAACGCACACATCAACATTACTTCGTTCAATCAAAAAGTGTTGATCACGGGCGAAGCAAAAGACGCCGATATCAAGGGTGAAGCTGGCGCTTATGTTAAAGCGATGAAGAATGCCCGTAGCGTATACAACGAGTTGGTAATAGGCTCTAATAGCACTTATACAGCCCGCGCCAATGACTCTTACCTTGAGTCGAAAATAAAAACCCAAATGATTTTTACAGAGCAATTACCATCGAACTCAATGGCGATTGTTGCTGAAGGCGGCAGTGTTTACCTGTTGGGAATCTTAACGCAAAAAGAAGCTGATATTGCAAAGAAAGTTGCGAGTAATGCTAGCGGCGTGAAAGAAGTATTTGTTTACTTTGACATCATCTCTGACGCAGAGAAAGCGCGATTAGACAAACAAGGTAAGGCCGATGAATCACAACCGACTAGCCCAAAATTTCAGTAAGAAATTATCAGCAGCGGAATAAATGATTTCAGTAGGGGTTCATGTGAGGGCGGCTTTTTTGGCTGCCCTTCTCTTTGTTGGAGCACCTACTGCGTATGCATCTAGTGAGAACGCTAATGCATTTGCAATTGCTAAACAAAATGCATGCTTAGGTTGTCACGCAATCAATAAAAAAATTGTTGGGCCAAGCTTTCAAGATATTGCCGCCAAATATAAAAATAGGCCTAGCGCAAAAGCCCTGTTAAAAAATAAGATTCAAAAAGGTGGTGCGGGATCTTGGGGCGTAGTGCCGATGCCTGCGAATGCTAAGTTAAGCGATGCGGAGCTCTCGATCTTGGTGCCTTGGATTTTGCAAGGCGCCCCCAGCAACAACTAAGACGCTAGTGCGGGCCTGCCCAAGAACCACCACCAAGCAGCATTAGAGCGCTTCAAATTTGCTTTGACTGCGTAATCAAAGTCAGCCCATTGCTCGTTAGCCGCCTCTTCCACGATCGTGCTGGAATTTGCAGGGGGTAATTTGAGATAGGCATCGGCATCACCATAAGCGTATTCAACACTCATGCTGGCCTTTTGCGCCAAATGCATCATGGCTTTGTTGTTTGCTAAGCAATGAACAAATAAAGTTTCAATGCGCGTATTGCGTGAGTGCACAGCAGCACGCCCTAACAAGGCGGTACCAAAGCCCTGGGCCCTGCCTTCGGCCAGCACGGATACGCCAAACTCTGCTGCACGTGCTTGGCTCTTAAAGACCGGTAGGTAGGCTAGATGTGCGAGGCCAACGATATTGAGCTGTGCATCAAATATGCCAAATATCGTGTCCTGGTTGAAGTCTAGGCCTTCAACATAGCGCTCTATCACTTCATCAGGGGTGTGTGTCCCAAAGCGGAGGTGACGATCGTCATCATTCAGTTGTAAAAAATGCTCAAGAATGGCCGCCCTATGACCGGCGTGAAGCTCGCGCACCGGCACGGGAACCCGGGCAACATGTGGGTTGCCGGGCAAGCGACTCTTGGAAAATTTATTGTGCATAGCAACATAGTAGCAGGGAATACAGAAAAACACAGGGTAATCCCTAGTTTTTCAAAAAATACCAGCTCAGAATGCAAAAAAAGAGCGTTTTTGAAGAGGAAAATAGACCAAATGCTCCAAAACCCTTAAATTTTCAAAAAAAGTTGAATATTTTTTTGATTTCTATCTAATTGATTTGATTGAGCTTATTTTTAAAATCAGAAAAAACATCGTCTATTTAGCGTAAAAGAGTACGAAAGGTGTTGACGACCCTGTAAATGTGGGATATAGTCTCATCTCTCTGCTGGATGTTATTAAGAAATACGAAACAAGCCAGCCCTCTTTAAAAATTAGTGAACCGATAATTGTGGGTACTAAGTGAAAGCATCAAGTCCTTCGGGACAGATGTAAATAAATAGTACTCATAGA
>CANBSM010000112.1 GCA_947372155.1 Burkholderiaceae bacterium | reverse complement strand
AATTGCTGGAACGATCCGCCTGCCGCTTTAGAAACTCAAGGCTATCTCGTTGCAAAATTTCTACGAGGCCGGCGGCCGGCGAAGACTGCAATAAGGCAAAATTGGCCGTTAAGTTTGCGCAAGCCCTTTTTTCTTTCTCAAGCAACACTACCAATGCAGCGCCTCTTGATGCGGCTTCAAAACCCAAAGCGCCGGTACCCGCAAAAAGATCCAGGCAACGCAAACCTGTTAAATCTTGTCCCAACCAATTAAATAGGGTTTCCCGAATACGATCAGTTGTAGGGCGTAGGCCGGGAAGATCCAAAACCGTTAGCAAACGACTTCTCCAATTACCGCCAATAATCCGCACCTTCTTCGGCGGCTCAGTCTTTAGAGGCGCGTTTGCTTTATTGGGCTTATTTATTTTTTGCTCCCAATACAACAATCTTCATGCGATCCATTGCAAGGTATTTTTTGAATGCAGTATTTACCTGCTCCAAAGTCACCGCCTCCACTTGCTTGGTCCATACATCCATCGTATCGAGCGGCAAGTCATTCCATGCAATTAAAGAGACGTTATCCAACAACTTGCGATTGTTATCAATACGCAGCGGATAACCATTCACTAGGTTTGCTTTAGCGGCAGCAAGCTCAGATGGAGTGGGTCCATCGGCAATAAATTGAGCAGTCGTTGAACTCATCACCTCTAAAGCTAGCGCAGCCTGATCACTCTTGGTTTGCAGGCCTGCTTGAAAAATGCCATTCTCTTTTCCAGGGATAAAGTAGCTAAACACGCTGTATGCCAAACCGCGCTTCTCACGCACCTCAGCCATCAAACGAGAAACAAAACCGCCGCCACCCAAAATATAGTTACCAACCAGTAGGGGGAAGTAATCGGGGTTGTTACGAGCAACTGCTGTCATCCCCATGGCAATATGGGCTTGCTGAGAGTCAAAAGGAATTTGAACTTCTCTTTGTGCCAAAGGCTCTACAGGAGAGCGCTCGAGTTCGGGCAGTTTCGCAATAGGCTGGCCTGAAGCAGGAATCTGTTTTAACAAAGCTGTGACGATTTCCTCCGCTTGGGCACGATCAACATCACCAACAATACTCACGATCATGCGATCGCCGCGGTAAAACTGTTTATGAAATTGCCTTAAATCATTCACACCTACAGCAGCAACTGATTTCACTGTTGGCGAATCAGCTAAGGGATAGTTACCATAAACTGATTTTTTAAAACGACGCTCAAGAACAAACTCGGGCTTAGTTTCAGCCTCTAGCAAACTCGTCATTGTTCTTTGTTTCTCACGCTCTACAATTTTCGGGTCGTAAGTGGGTGCACTTAACATGGCCGAGGCTAGTTGCACAGCCCTATCGCGTAAGTCTTTTCGACTCAGGCTACGAATACGCAAGATGGCTCGCTCACCACTGACAGATAAGCCAATATTAGCCCCCAAATCAGCGATTTCATCAGCGATCTGCGCCTCGGTGAGAACCCCCTTTTCACCCCTAGCCCCATAATTCATCAAGCCTGCAACCATATCGGCAAGGCCACTTTTACCGGCAGGGTCATAGCGATCGCCTGCATCAATACTGACTTCAATATCCACCATCGGTAGCGCTTTGGTTTGAACTAAATACGCTTTAGCACCTTTATATGAATCTAACTTCTCGATCGGCAAGATAGCGTTGGCATTACTAAGCAAGCCAAAAGCAAAGAGGCAAACTGAAATGCTCTTAACGAAGAGATTCATCATTTGCTCTCCTTGCCTGCAGCTTGACGCGCCTGAGGAACCAATACTGCAATCGTCAAACCCTCGTCAACCAGATATTTTTTTGCAACCGCTTGCACTTGCTCGGGTGTAATGGTTTGCATTTTTTCTAGCATGTAATCGATATCTTTCCAAGAAAAGCCAGCCATCTCAGTACTGCCAATTTCCATTGCTTGACCAAAGATAGAGTCACGCTTATAGATTTGATCAGACAGAATGCGCACCTTTATTCTCTTGAGCTCTGACTCCAGGATTCCTTTTTGCTTTAATTCGTCAAGCGCCTTCCGAATACTTGCCTGAGCCTGCTCTACTGTTTTTCCTTTAGCCATTGTTGTGCTAATTAAAAATAGTTCTGGCCCACGGGAGATCATGTCGTAGCCCACACCTACATCATTGACTACTTTTTCCTGCTTAACGAGCATGCGATTTAAGCGGGCATTGTCATAGCCATCAAGCACCGCTGTCAGAAGCTCTAAGGCATACGGCTCGGGGTCATCCAGCTTACCGGGCTCGAGGCGTGGCACCTTCCAAGCCATAGCTAGCTGAGCGCTATCAGCTAGCGCCTTTACCTGAACCTGCTTAATCCCTTTTTGAGGTGGCTCAATTTGTGGCTTGCGAACTGGCAACTCATGAGCAGCAGCTGCGCCGTAATACTTCTCTGCCATATTCAACACTTTTTTAGCATCCACATCACCGCTAATGACTACGGTTACATTGTTTGGCGTATACCAACTGCGATACCAATCTCGTGCATCAGATGCTTTCATATTCTGTAAATCATTCATCCAACCAATCACAGGATGACGATATGGAGAACTCATATAAGCAGTTGCCATCAATGATTCATTGAGCAAACTACTTGGATTGTCTTCTGTTCGCAAGCGACGTTCTTCCATGATGACCTGAATTTCTTTTAAGAACTCTGCATCATCAAAATTGAGGTTAGACATACGATCAGATTCAAGCTTGATAACGTCTTCTAGTTTTGACTTTTCAACCTGCTGAAAGTAGGCGGTGTAATCGCGCGAGGTAAAGGCGTTTTCGCGCCCACCGACTGCAGCCACTAAACGAGAGAATTCGCCTGCTTTCACTTTGTCGGTACCCTTAAACATCATGTGCTCAAGCACATGAGCAACTCCAGTTTTGCCGTTGACCTCATCTATTGATCCAGCCCGATACCAAGCCATATGGGCTACCGTTGGTGCGCGATGATCTTCCCTCACTATCAATTTGAGGCCATTGCTCAACTGATATTCATGCGTATCCCCTGAATCAGGACCAGCAGCACAAGCAAGCTGAGTAAATACGAAGAATAAAAAGGAAATTCGGAGTAAATTGGAAAGCATCTGCTAAATCACCATATCCCTAGAATTAAATTGATAAGATGCAAGGTTTAAATTGTATCGATTATGTTCGGCTTACGTAAAACCCTCGGATCCCTTTTCAAAT
>CANBSM010000111.1 GCA_947372155.1 Burkholderiaceae bacterium | reverse complement strand
AACGCAACTGTCACCACAGGTTCGGCCATCAATGACACCGGTGCGATCACTGGTGGAGTAGTGATCATTACTGGCTCACAAACAACCTCTACAGCAACCGCAACCGTAGTAACGGCTACTGGCCTCATCACAGCCAACAACGTCACGATCACTGGTAATGGTGGCGCAGCCAGCACAATCGTCTCGCTTGGTGCGGTAACCATTAATGCGGGCGGTAGCAACCTCACAGTGACAGCTAATAACGTTGCAGGAGGGGGCACCACTGGTATTACCCAAACCGGCGCCATTGCAGATAACGCAGTCGGTAGCAACATCACCTTCACCTCAAACAACGTCATCAACCAAACTGGTGCGATTGCTTTAGTAGCGAATACGGGTGTACCAATAGCCAATGTGATTTATGACACCACCAGGGGTACTAGAGCTTCCAATATCACTGGTGGAGCGCTTACCTTCACTACAGGCCCAGGCTCCATTATTAATTACATCGCTAAATCAGCAGGATCTGTCATTGATCCTGATGCAATTGGTACCTCAAGTTTGTCCTTGCCAGGCTATGTGTTGCTCGATAACACCTTTGGTTGTGCCGGCACTAGCTGTACACCAGTAAGCGGCTTTATTAACCCTACCACTAATAATTTAGCTACATTAGCAACGGCTACAAACGTTGGTATCGGTATTAATAATGCTATTTATGCTACTAGCAATATCGTGATCAATGGCGTATCAAGTAATTCTTCTGGTGTGAATTACTCTGCAGTCATTAGAACTACTGGCGGCGCAATTACCATCACAGGAAGCTCAACCGCTAATTTCGGAATTTACGCTAGCAATGCTGCGGCGGTGATGAGTGCAACCAACGCGACATACGGCGTCATTACATTTAATGGCCACTCGACTGCGGTCAGTAGCCAGGCAATTAATACCGTAGCATCTGCAACGATTACCGGCGCTGCCGGTGTCTACTTAACCGGTCTAGGTTCTAGTGGCAGTATCACTGCTGGTGCGCTTATTCAGAACTCGGGAACTTCTGGTGGTGTCATCGTTGATGCTGTTGGTAACGTTAGCCTTACTGGTGTAACTAACTCAGGTGTTGATGGCATTCGGATTACGGGTGGCGATGGTATAGCCGCGGGAACGACTACGGGCGGTAACGTTACAGCCGTTGGCACCATTACCAATACTGGAGGAGTGGTGGGCATTTCTATGGCCGCTCCTGAGAATGCAGTCTGTACCACTGGATGTACGATTGCTAATGCGATTGGTATTACCACTGCCAATGCTGATGCGACTAAGAATATCTCTTATGGCATTCTGGGTGGCGCACTCCTGAAGGCTTCGGGCTATGTCAGTGGCAACTTTATTAACTATCGCCAGAGACTTACTAACACTCTGGCTATTTCTGTCACCTTGAATTCTAATTACTCTGCGGTTTATGGCATAGGCTATAACTCAGCCTCAGCCAATGCTTGGTTGCAAGCTAACTCGACAGTGAGTTACACGGGTTCAATTACCGCAAGCTTTGGTGTTGCAACCACTACACCTGCATACGTTAAATCTGTACTGATGTTTAGCCCAACAGTAGGCGGTACTACATCCTCTAATGGTACTAATGCCAATGCGGTACAGACTAATACAGCACTCACTGCAGCAAGCGTATCGGCAACAGATGGTTCTGCAGTTACGTTAGTACCAGCAGGGCGGACTTATTCCATTACGCCCGCTGTATTAGGTATTACCGTCAGTGGTGTCTATAACGGTACTAGCTCATTCACAAATCAAAATGCCACTATCGTTACAAGCGGTTTGGCAGCATGGGATACGATTACTAATGTTACAGTGAGTTCTGCAAATGCTAATACCGCAAGTGCCTATGTTACGGCGATTGCCGGCACTGCAATTGGTGTCAATACCTTCTCATCACTCAATTACTTAATTAATAGCGCCTATAACGGCACATTAAGTAGTGGCTTACCAGTGAATCTATCTCAAAGCACAGCAACTAATAAGGCCGCTATAACTCCAGCGCCATTAGGCATCACTATTAATGCTGTTTATACCGGTACCACCACAGTTGCCCCAACAGCATTTACTGTTACCGGCTTAGTTAATAGCCAAACGATTAGTAGTATTAGTGCTGCAACGATCAATGCAATCAATGTAGCTGCCAATAACAGCAACTACGTCACAGCAATTACTCTTGGCGGCGGTACGGCATCTATCGGCAACTACGTTATCAATCCAGCATACAACACGGTAAGCAGCAATACACAAAATGCCGTCACGCTTACACCAAAAGCATTAACTGTGACTGGTATTGCTATCTCTGCAAAGACTTATGATGGTACAAAGAGTGCTACGGTAAGCGGTGGCTCCTTGGTTGGTGTGGCGGCAGTAGATCTAGCTAATGTAACTCTTGCGCAAAGCGCTACTTTTGTTTCACCAAATGCAGCCAATAATGTTGCCTTGGTGATGGTAGATAGCATTTCAGGGTCCGCTAGTGGCAATTACACCCTAATTCAGCCTACAGGCATTACTGCCAATATTGCGCAAAAGGTTCTGACGGTGGGTGGCACAACAATTGCTGCAAACAAGGTGTATGACGGCACCACTGCAGCTACGATTACTGGTGGAACCTTGGTTGGTGTAGTTGCTACTGACGTCGCAAATGTAAACTTAATTCAGGCAGGTAGTTTTGCGCAAAGCAATGCGGCTAATGCAATCAGTGTCACATTAAGCGATAGTCTGAGTGGTCCTGCATCAGCAAACTACGTTCTTACTCAGCCAGCCAATGTGACAGCCAATATCACACCAAAAGCACTAACAGTTACAGGTACTACAGTTGCAAACAAGGTGTATGACGGATCAACAGTAGCCACCGTTACTGGTGGTGCTTTAGTAGGTGTAATTAGTGCTGATGCTGCAAATGTAAGCTTAATGAAGGCTGGTAATTTTAGTTCTGCAAATGCAGGAACGGGCATTGCAGTCGCCATCACAGACAGTATTAGCGGCAGTGCTAGTGCAAATTATTCCTTAACGCAGCCTACTGGTATAACTGCCAATATCACTCCTGCGCCATTAGGTATCATGCTAGCTGCTGTATATAGTGGTTCAACTACTGTTACCCCGACATCATTCACGCTGACCGGCTTGGTGAATGGTGAAACTATTAGCGCCATCTCCAGTGCCACCGTAGCCAACATCAATGTAACTGCCAATAGTAGCAACTTTGTTCGTTCGATTGTCATTGGCAGTGGTACAGCGCTGGCAAGCAACTACGCATTCAACACCGCTACCAGTGCAGCTGCTGGTACAGGCTTAAATACTGTCACACTGTCTACCAAAACATTGACCGTCACTGGCACGTTGGCTGATTCTAAGATTTATGACGGCACAACCAGCGTCAACGTTTGGGGTGGATCCTTGGCGGGGGTAGTGGGTGGTGATGTAGTAATCCTCAAGCAAGCTGGTACATTCAATAGTGCTAATGTGGCTTCAGCGGTAACTGTATTGGTGAGCGATAGTATTTCTGGAGCATCAAGTAGTAACTACAACTTGGTTCAGCCTACTGGGGTCACTGCAGCGATTACGCCTAAGACCCTTACTGTGAGTGACGGCACTGTTGCCCACAAGACTTATGACGGTACCAATAATGCAGTCTTAACTGGTGGTTCATTGATTGGTCTTGTGGCTAGCGATGCTAGCAAGGTCACCTTAGTTCAAGCTGGTAGCTTTTCATCGCCAAACGTCAGTAATGGCATCATCATCATTGTAAATGACTCCATTACGGGTGTTGCAGCAAGCAACTATCGCTTAATCCAGCCAACTGGTATTACAGCAAACATTACGCCTGCCATGTTGGGAATTCAGGTGGTGGGCGTAGCTAATGGCACTAATAACATTACCCCGATTTCTTTCACTATCAATGGATTGATTAATGGTCAAACAATTACCGGATTAAGCAACGTCACTGTCAGTAGCTCAAGCATTAGTAGTAATGGTAGTAATTTTGTCACCGGTATTGTGATTTCTGGTGGAACAGCACTAGCAACAAACTATGCATTTGCACCATCCTATAGTGCTACATCTGGCGTTGGCCAAAATATTGCAACATTAGTTGCCGCAAATCAAAAAGTATTAACAGTCATTAACACTGTTGCGGTGACCAAGGTATATGACGGTACAACCTCAATCAGCATTACAGGAGGTACTCTGGTTGGTTTAAGTGCGGGTGATGCTGCAAATGTTACCTTAGTGCAATCTGCTGTTCTAAGCAGCGCTAATGTAAGTAATACGGCCTCTGTCATCATTAATGACACTATTACTGGCGCATCTGCTGCAAATTATATCTTGGTCCAGCCATCTGGAATCACGGCAGTTATAACTCCAGCTCCATTGGGAATTACTATAACCGGTGAGTACAACGGCACAACCAGCATAACTCCGAGTGCATTTACGGTAACAGGCTTGGTAGCGGGGCAGACCATTACTGGTTTATCTAATGCCACAGTCAACAATGCAAATGTTGCTAATAATGGTAGTAACTATGTAAGCTCTATTGTTAGTAGTGGTGGTACGGCATCCTTAAGTAACTACAGCATTACCTCTGCCTACAATGCATCGGCTGGTAATACGAAGAATGTGGCTACAATTACCGCAAAAGCCTTAACAGTTGGAACGGGTTCAGTGGTTGCTGATAAGGTTTACGACGGTATCACTGCAGCATCTATTACTGGTGGGTCTTTGGTTGGCGTCATTGGCTCGGATGTTGTTAACCTCACCCAAACGGGTACCTTTGCTCAAAGCGCTGTTGGCAATAGTATTGCTGTTACCGCCGCAGATACTTTAAACGGAGCATCAGCCTCTAATTACTCCATTATTCAGCCTACTGGTCTAAGCGCGAGTATTACACCTAAAACATTGACTGTGAGCGGTGTATCGGTAAGCAATAAAGTTTATGACGCTACCACGGCTGCAGTAGCAACAATAGGAACTCTGGTGGGTTTAGTTGGCAATGATGCTGCTAATGTGACTTTGACACAGACTGCTAATTTCTCAAGTGCTAACGTTGGTAATAGCATTCCTGTAACCGTCTTCGAAAGCATCACTGGCTCTGCCGCAGCAAACTACACTATTGTTCAGCCTAGTGGTTTGAGCGCAAATATTACGCCTAAGTCATTAACCGTTACCGGCACGATGATTGCTAATAAGGTTTATGACGGCACAACCGCTGCCAGCGTTACCGCTGGTACATTGGTCGGACTGGTAGCTGCGGATTTGGCTAATATCAGCTTTACTAAGGCGGCTAGCTTCAGTTCAGTAAATACTGGAAATGCCATCAGCATTGTGATGAACGACAGTATCAGTGGAGCGGCTGCTGGTAACTATACATTGACTCAGCCAAGCGGTATTACCGCAAATATTACACCAAAGGCTTTGACGGTTACCGGCACAACTATCGCCAATAAGTCTTATGACGGTACAACAACTGCCATAATTTCAGGCGGTAACTTAGTTGGCATAATTTCTGGCGATACGGTTGGATTGACTCAAGCGGCAAGTTTTGCCCAGTCTAATGCTGGTACTGGCCTTGCTGTAACCGTAGCTGATGCTCTAATAAATAATGCCGCTGGTAACTATACATTAACCCAACCAGTTGGATTTACTGCCAACATTACACCTGCAGTAATTACCGTTTCTATTGCAAGCCAATCCAAAGAATATGACAGTACAACTGCTGCAAACCTAGTAGCCGGTACAAGCAGTAGTGCGGGTAGCTACGCATTAAGTGGGTTTGTTGCAGGGCAGGGTGCTTACATTAACCAAGCAAATGCTCTTTATAACAGTGCAAACGTAGCTAATGCCAATACCGTAACTGCATCATTAAGCCCAAGTAACTTTATTGCAACGGGTAGCACGAATCTGTCTAACTATGCTTTGCCAACCTCTGTTAGTGCTGCTGGAGTCATTACACCAGCAATATTGACGATGACTGCTAATGATTCAGCAAAGTTTGTAGGTCAATCTGATCCAAGTTTTACTTATACTTTGTCTGGTTTAAAAGGGGCTGATACCGCCAGCGTTCTAAGTAATGCAAGCGTCAGCCGAGCATTAGGTGAGGTAGCGGGGGCTGTATACACCTTAACTCCAAGCGCAACAGCATCAAACTACAGCATTAACCCAGTAACAGCCAATTTCACCATCATGGCGCAAGGACAGTTGCTGATTAAGGTGGCTAATGGCTCGGTAAGTTATGGAACATTAACTAGCAATAACATTGCTAACTCGATTTCAGTATCGGCATCCTATTGCACAATTGGTGCTGACTGCTCTTTATCAGCATCCATCATTAATTTGAATGTAGTCGCAGGCTCAGCTGCAAATACCTGGGTTGCTACCGATACCAAGCCTGGATCTACTCAGGGTAACTACACGCTGACAGTTTCTTCACCAACATTCTCGGCAGCAAATAACAGTTCTGGTGGCTACCTAAATGTAGGTAGCTATACATTTACTCCTTCAAGTGCGGTAATTACCAATCCTGGTTACTCCACTAACTACGCCACTGGCTACCCAGTGTTGACTATCCCAGGTACGATTTCTATTACACCATTGGCGTTGACTATTGCCACTCCAAGTCCATCAAAAGTGTATGACGCTACAAATTCGATTACTGCTAGATCGCTAGCACCAAGTAATGCGCTAGCGGGGGATAGCTTGAGTGTTACTGGATCAGGAACTTACGCCTCTGTAAACGCAGGTACTGGTCAGTCGTACACCATCAATAGCATTTCTATCGGTGGTGCAGATGCTGCCAACTATTCATTTACAGGTAACGTCACCGGTACAAATGGCGTTATTACTAGAGCACCACTCACAATTAGCAATGCAACTGCAGCTAATAAGACTTATGACGGTACAAATGCAGCAAGCTTTAACGGTGGAACGCTAAATGGTTTGATTAGCGTTGACAGCGCCAATGTAACGTTGACTCAAGCTGGTACATTTAGCCAGTCTGATGTTGGTTCCAATTTGGTGGTTGCAGCTGCATATGTACTGGGTGGTTCGGCTGCCAATAACTATTTACTTGCTCAGCCAACGGGCTTAACTGCAAACATTACACCAAAAGCATTGACTGTCACTGGCACCACTGTTGCTAATAAGGTATACAACGGCAATGATGTTGCATCGGTTACTAGTGGCACGTTAGTTGGGGTGGTTAATGGCGATACAGTAGCGCTGGTTCAGGCTGGCACATTTAGCTCTGCAAATGTGGGTACAGGTTTAACTGTAACTATTGCTGATACTTTAACTAATAACAGCGCTGGCAACTACACACTTATACAGCCAACAGGATTTACGGCTGATATTACAGCTAAAGCTCTAACAGTCACCGGTACAACGGTTACAAGCAGGGTATATGACGGCACGAATACTGCATTGGTTGCTGGCGGCACTCTCAGCGGAGTGGTTTTCGGTGATGTTGTCAATTTATCTCAAGCGGGCTCATTTGCTCAAAGTAATGTAGGCAGTAATCTTACTGTAACAATTGCGGACTCTCTATCTGGGGCAGGTGCCGGTAACTACACATTAACTCAGCCAACTGGTTTAACCGCAAACATTACGGCAAAAGCGCTCACTGTTTCAGGTACAACGGTCGCAAATAAGGTCTATGACGGCAGCAGGGATGCTATTGTTTCAGGCGGTAGCTTAGATGGTGTTATAGCTGGCGAAACTATTGGATTGGTGCAAGTCGGTTCATTTGCCTCAGCCAATATTGGCACTGGATTATCGGTCACCATTGCTGACACCTTGACCAATAATGGTGCCGGAAATTACACACTGACACAGCCAACCGGACTAACTGCTGACATCACCCCTAAAGCATTGACTGTCAGCGGCACTGCTGTTTCTAATAAGGTATACAACGGCAATGATGTAGCTTCCGTTTCTGGCGGAACATTGGTCGGCGTGGTTTATGGTGATACTGTCACCCTGAATCAATTTGGCGCATTTAGCCAGGCTAATGCAGGAGTCAATCTCCCAATTACGATTAACGATACTTTAGGCGGCTCGGGGGCTGGTAATTACACCTTGATTCAGCCTACTGGATTGATCGCTGATATCACGCCTAAGGCACTTACGGTCTCTGGTGCTGCAGTCTCAAATAAAGTCTACGATGGCACTAATACCGCAGTCTTTACTGCGGGAAGTTTGAGTGGAGTGGTGGGGTCGGACAATGTAACCCTAACTCAAGCCGGCATATTTAGTCAGGCCAATATTGGCACGTCACTGGCGATTACCTCCACTAGCATCTTAGGTGGTAGTGCTGCTGCAAACTATATACTTACCCAGCCAACAGGCTTGAGCGCCAATATCACCGCTAAAGCATTGACTGTTTCAGGGGCAGTTATTGCAAATAAAGTGTATGACGGTAGCAGTGTTGCTACCTTTAGCGCTGGAACATTAGATGGGGTTATTAGTTCTGATACCGCAAGTTTGACTGTAATACCAGGAGCTGCATTTAGTCAGTCTACTGTTGGAAATAATTTAGCAGTAACAGCCGGTTATGTGATTGGCGGATCTGCTGCTGGCAACTACACACTTACCCAGCCAACAGGCTTGACCGCAAACATCACCCCAGCGTCATTGGGTATTGCAGTAATTGCGACTTATAGTGGCTCCACAACTATTACGCCAACAAGCTATGCCGTTACTGGATTGGTTAATGGTGAGACTATTGCTGGCATTAGTAGCGCGATAGTTAGTAGCGCGAATGTAGCTGCCAATGGAAGTAATTACATCATCGCAATGACGACTACAGGCGGCACTGCCTCATTGAGTAACTATGTTATTGCGCCTAGTTATAGTGCTAGTGCAGGAAGCACCCAAAACACCGCAACAATTGCAGCCAAAGCCCTAACAATTACTGCGAATGCCGTTACGGCACCAGTTTATGGAACTGCCTACTCATTGGGTACAGCAGCATTTACGGATTCTGGTTTAGTAGGTGGCGATGTTGTTAACTCGGTGACCTTAAATTATGGATCAGCTAGCAGTGTTTCTGCTACAACAAATGCCGGAACATATATCGCAAGTATTGTTCCTAGTTCAGCCGTGGGTACACGCCTAGCTAACTATGCTATTACCTATGTTGCTGGTGATTTAACGGTAAACAAGGCCGCTCTAACCATTACCCCGAATGCCTATACGACCACTTATAGCGGAAGTACTTTGGATAATGCAGTCTATTCACAAAATACTGCAAATTATGGCTTTGCGGGTTATAAGAATGCTGACTCAGTTGTCAATGTTCCTGTAACACTGTCAGGCATTATGAATTTTGCTGCTTCTACTACTACGGTTGTTCAGGATGCGGGAACTTACGGCTTAGCGGCTGGCACATTGACTGCAAATACATCCAACTCTAACTACAACATTGTTTTTGCAAACGGAGCAAATAATGCGTATGTTATTAATCCAGCAACATTGAATGTTTCCGCAAGTAAAGTCTACGATGGCAATGCTACTTTTGGTGCAAGTGCAGTAAGTGCGATTTCTAGCATTACGAATCAAGCTGTTTCATTATCTGGTTCCGCTACTGCTAATAGCGCTAATGTCATTGGCGTTAGCAGCCTCAATACAGCAGGTCTGACTATCACCAACAGCGCTTTGGCTAATAACTATATCCTGCCTTCAGCTAGTGGTAATGTAGCGATTACGCCTGCACCAATTACTGTGTCTATCAGCACTCAGTCCAAGGTCTATGACTCCACTAATACTGCAGCCTTAACCGCTGGAAATTCTTCGAATGCAGGAAGTTATGTTCTGAGTGGCTTTGTTAGCGGGCAGGGCGCTTACATTACACAAACCAATGCTATCTATAACAGTCCTAATGTAGCGAATGCCAACTCTGTATCTACTACCCTCAGTGGCGCGAACTACATAGCGATCGGCTCTACCAATCTTTCTAATTATTCATTGCCACTTTCAGTTAGCGGCAATGGCACTATTAGCAGAGCTACTTTAACGATGGCAGCTAATGCAGCTGCGAAGTATGTTGGTCAAACAGACCCAACTCTCACATATACCTTATCTGGCCTTAAGGGAGCAGATACTTCAAGCGTATTGATTAACCCATCAATCACCAGGGCAGCAGGAGAGTTGGCAACCAGTGATCTTGCCAACAACAATATTCCTTATCTAATTACCCCTATTGCCACGGCTGCCAACTACACAGTTGTACCAGTAACTGCTGGATTTACAGTTGTTGCACAAGGACAGCTGTTGATTTCAGTAGCTAATAGCTCAATTGCCTATGGAAGCATGAATGCCAACAATATGGCCTCATCTGCATTGGTAACAGCAGCCTATTGCACGATTGGTAGCAATTGTTCTGCGCAATATATCGTTAATCTAACAGTGGTTCCAGGTTTAACGCCAAATACATTGATTGCCTATGACAACAAACCTGGCGCTACCCAAGGTAACTACACCTTAACGATTACACCGCCAACATTAAATTCAGCCAATAGCAGTACAAGCGGCTTCTTGAATGTGGGTAGCTACACCTTTACTCCATCGAGCACAGTCATTACTAACGCCGGTTATGCCACTAACTATGTGACAAGTTACCCAGTAATCACTTTGCCAGGAACTATTTCTGTTACTCCATTGGCGTTGGCTCTTAACAGCACCAATCCAAGTAAGGTATATGACGCTACGAATGCCATTACTGGAAAAGTGCTCACTGCTAGCAATGCGTTGGTAGGGGATCAATTAAGTGTTGTAGGTTCTGGAAGTTACACATCTAGCAATGCTGGCTCAGGATTGTCATACACCATCAATAGTGTGGCACTAAGCGGAGTTGACTCTGGCAACTATTCTTTCTCGGGTGCACTAACTGGCAGTAACGGCGTGATTACTAAGGCGCCAATAACGATTACTGGTATCAGTGCTAGCAACAAAATCTATGACGCAACAAATGTAGCCACATTCTCGGGTACGCCTACCTTAATTGGCGTCGTTAATGGCGATAGTGTTTCCTATTCAGGATCGCCAACAGGTAGCTTTGCGCAAGCAGATGTTGGGAATAACCTAGCGATTAACTTTGCAAATAGCAGCTTAACTTTAAGTAATCCAAATTATGTGGTTACGGGTCTCGCAATTCCACAAACAGCCAATATCACTCCTGCTCCTATTACTGTAACAGCGGCAAAAATGTATGACGGCAGTATTCTTGTTGGAGCCAATGATCTGACAATCAATGGGGTTGCAGGACAAACCCTGGGGGTCTTGTCAGGCAATGCAATTCTGACCAATCCGAACGTTGGAACGGCGGCGTTCCAAAGCTTAAATAGTATTGCGCTGGCAAACGGAACTGGTTTAGCCTCTAACTACACCCTTGTTAATCCTATCTTCGGCGCTGTGACTATTAGCCCAGCACCAATAGTTGTGAGCGCGACTGCTGCCACTATGGTTTATGGCTCCACAGTACCAGCCCTTAGCTTTACCTACACAGGTTTAGTCAATGGCGATAGTGCAGCAAGCTTTATAGGAGCTTTATCAAGCTCAGCGACTAGCGCCTCGAACGTTGGCTCTAATTACGCAATTAGTCAGTCTAGTTTGGCTGCGGTCGGTAACTACACCATTAGCAGTTATGTTCCTGCCAACATTACTATTACTCCTGCACCTTTAACGGTGAGCGCTACAGCAGCTTCTATGGTTTATGGCTCCACAGTACCAGCCCTTAGCTTTACCTACACAGGTTTAGTCAATGGAGATAGTTCAGCAATATTTACTGGTGCTTTATCAAGCACGGTAACCAATACATCTAACGTAGGTTCAAACTACCCAATTAGCCAAGCGAACCTAGCGGTAACTGGCAATTACGCTATTGCTAGCTATATTCCTGCCAATATCATGATTACCGCGGCACCATTAACCATTAGCGCAACGGCAGACAGTAAAGTCTATGGCAATACAGTCACTAACTCTGGCGTTGCTTATGGGGTAGGTGGCATAGCTACTGGATCTGTTGGATATACCGTTTCTGGGTTGATTGCTGGCACGGGTGATGCAGTTAGTTCTGTAATCCTCATAAGCACAGGTGCCTATGCAACATCGCCAGTCAATGGCGGTTCTCCATATGCAGTGAATCCAAGCGCTGCCACTGGTTCGGGTATGGCAAATTACGTAATCAGTTATGTGCCTGGATCCTTAGTCATTACGCCGGCAACTTTGACTATTTCTGCATATGGAGTGGACAAGGTTTATGACGGCAATAATAGAGCTGCCGTAGGGATAACGGGTAATGCTCTTGGTAATGATGCTGTCACTATCTCGAATTCTGGAGCCTTCTTTGCCGATAAGAACGTCGGTAACGGTAAGGCAGTTACTGTATCTGGTCTCTCTATCTCTGGTGCTGATGCTGCTAACTACACCTTAAATGGTGTGAATTCAGTATTCACTACGGCTAGCATTACACCTAAGGTTATTTCTGCGAACTTTAGTATTGCAAATAAAGTCTACGATGCAACAGCGGCAGCCACATTTACTGCCACCAATACTCAAGGTGTTATTTCTGGTGATGCTGTGAGCTTTACAGCTGGTAATGCAAGCTTTACGGATGCTAATGCTGGTGTTAATAAGCCAGTAACGATTTCAGCGATTTCGCTAATTGGCGCTGATGCAGGAAACTATAGCCTTAGCAACACTCAAGCTAGCTTTACTGCAAGCATCACACCAGCGCCATTAATACTGGCTGCCGATACTCAAACCATTACCTATGGCGATAAAGCGCTGCCTGCACTTACCTACACTGCAACTGGTTTGCTTGGTTCTGATCGCGTAACAGGCAATCTCGCGGTACCAGCTAACTTAAGCCTCTTTAATGGCAACGATGGTTCGGCAAGCCCAGTAAGTACTAGTTCAGTTGTTTATGTCATTGGGCGTGGCACTGTAGATGCGGGCACTAATTATCAAATTACCTATATACCTGCAAATGTTAATGTCGCACCAAAATCATTGATCATTAGTACTGCACCAATTTCTTCGATCACTTATGGCACCTCATTGAATCTGAGCTCTGCAGCAGCGCTTGCCACAGGTTTAATCAATGGCGATTACATCAGCTCGGTATCAGCTCAATTTGTAAATAACGGCACTCCAGTGACGACGATTGGATCAGCTACACCAGCAGGTAACTATCCCGGTTCTATTCGGGTGGTGCCTGGAACTGCATCTGGCCGGGGTTTAAATAATTACAACCCTACATATGTGGCAGGTGATTTAACAATTGGAAAAGCAGATTTGACGGTAACGGCCGTAAGTGATGCAAAACTATTGACTACAGCGGACGTAGTTGGGTATGGCGGCTTGATGGCTAGTGGATTTAAGAATGGCCAAACCCTGGCAGATCTAGGTGGCGTTGCAACGATTACCCGTACCAATAGTGGCTTAGAGTCTGCCGCTACTTATGCTGGTGTTTTAGTGGCCAGTGGCCTTGCATCTTCCAACTACAACATCAATTATGTAGCAGGCGATTACACCATCTTGCCTGCAAAAGCGCTCTTAGTGAAGCTTGGCAATAACACTGCTATTTATGGTTCGACCATTTTATATGGCCCCGTAGCAAGTTATTTAAATTCTGCTGGGTCAGTCTTAGCAAGCAGTGACTCTAGCTCAGGATTGGTTGTAACAACTAGTGGTAACCAAATTACTGTGGCCGATAGTAGTGGGGGGCGCTATACCTTTACTGCGAATGCAGTGGGCGGTAAAAATAGCACATCAGGAAACTTAAATTCGGGTGCTTATCAGCTAAATGCAACTAACCCAACAATTACTGGCGCTAACTTTACTAGTGCATTTGTTGTGGGCGCATTAACTATTCAACCAAGGTCCTTGACTGTTGGCCAAGACTTTACCATTGCCGCTATTAGCAAGGTTTATGACGGCAATACAACCATCAGCACTAATGGATCACCGGTTACGGCAAGCGCAAATAGCAATATCATCAATCAGGATGTGGTGCAAATATCAGCAACAGGATCTTACGCCTCTAAGAATGTGGGCACAAGCATTGGATATAACATTGACGTGAACTTGGCGGGCGCCGATAGTGCAAATTACTTTATTGCAGGCGGTTCATCGGTATCCTCTAGTAATGGTGTTATTACGCAATTACAAACCCCTGTTAATTGGGTAGGGCCAACCTCTGGTGGTATTTGGTCAAATCCTAATAACTGGGCTAATGGTGCCATTCCGGATTTTGCAAACGTAAAAACTGTCACCATTCCGACGGGTGTCAATGTAGTGTATGACACAGGATTAACCCAGCCTGTAGAAACCATTGCAAACAATAGCGGAACAATCACCTTTACTACCAATGCAACTTCATCCATTCCGATGGTGATAAACGGCACTGGGGCATTAGTAGTCTCTCCAAATACATTTGTTACCTTAACTGGTGATAACGCTTACAGCGGCAGTGCAACGATTAGTGCAAATGCCGGCATGATTGCGGGTTCTAACACCGCTATTGGCACAGGCAATATTGTTGGTAATGGCGGCTCATTTGGAACTACGTCCGGCGTAACTTTAGGAGCAGTTAATGCGACGGGATTGTTGAATCTGATTAGTAATATTGCTACAAGCGGCTCACAGTCCTATGGCAATTTAATTCTCGATAGCGCAACAGTAAGCTTAAGTTCGCAAAATGCCAATATTTCATTTAATGGAACCGTTAATGCTCAATCCACGAAAGCTAATGCTCAATCTTTGGTGGTGAATGCTGGCTCAGGTACAGTCACCATTGGAGATAGTGTCGGTTCTATTGGACGCTTAGGCTCCTTCACCGTCACTGGCGGCTCGATTTATATCTTGGCCGATATCTTGACGGCTACAAGCCAGCAATACAATGGAAAAACATTTATTGGGGACATTAGTTATCTGAATAAAACCCCGGTTGAAGGATTCCTATTTGCTAGCTATCGCCCTTATTTCGAATATAAGCGCGCTAATTTAGTCAGTACGATTGATTACCTTAATACCAATCCAATCTATGTCAGGACCTTAATTTCTGAGGATCCGAGCATTGCATTTAATGGCCCCGTAAATGATGTTACGGCCAATACCCACACATTGTTGGTTGCCGCCATTGCACCTTCAATTGCTTCAACAGTCAATAATCCGCCAACCATTCAATTTAATGAAGAGGTTGGTGCAGATAAACCGTTGTATAGCTTGAATGCACAGACTTCTATCATTCAAACTCAAGTTCCTATTGATAGCGTGGCGCAGTATGTAGGCAAGATCTCCATGATTGGAGGAGCCTCCACCTATGCAAGCCAAACCTATAGTGCTGCTGATATGACGGCATCTGCCACTAAGGTAGGCGGAGTGGTGACATTCTCTGTATGGGATCCTGCGTCTAAAGTAACCTTCTTATTGCCAACCCATAACACCAATGGTGTTGAGCAATTGAATTTATTTAATGGTAATGGTGCTTCACTCACCATTAACGGCACAACAAACTATGCGGGTAACCCAAATACTGGATCAGGCGCCAATCAGTGGGCCGCTCCAACCTTGAATAATGCATTGGGCTATATTCCGCCAATCCCCGTCATGGCTGTGCCTTACATTGCTGGTGGCACCTTGCGCGAGTTAATGGAATTCCATATTGGCCAAGTTCAATACAACATCGCTGAAAATACGGTGGTCGCTGGTGTAACGGTTAGCGCACCTGAAGAGCTTGCCATGCTAACTCGCAAGGCTGGTGGCAATAAGCTGTCTAAATCTGGAGATGCAATGTCGATCTGTAGCTCGGATGATCAGGGCGATGCCTACTGCGGCGAAGACTAATCCTTGCTGCAGTAGGTGGTGAGTAGTTTAGAATGGTAATTTAGCGTCTGGCTTAGCAGCCATCAATACCGCCTTGAATTCTGCCTGAATGCGTGCGATGGCGGCTTCACTATCTGCCTCAAAGCGCATAACAACTACTGGAGTGGTATTGGATGGACGAGCCAAACCAAAGCCATCGGCATATTCCACGCGCACACCATCAATGGTGTTGATCGATTCTGAAGTAGGAAACTGAGCATTTGCCTTGATAGTCTCTAGCAAAGCAAAAGGTTCACCTTCAGCACAGGCTAATTGCAACTCTGGTGTGCAAATGGCGTTTGGTAAGTCATTCAGCGTCTTATTTGGATCTTGTTCTTTAGAAAGAATTTCTAATAAACGTGCACCTGTGTACAAACCATCATCAAAGCCAAACCAACGGTCTTTGAAGAAGATGTGGCCGCTCATTTCGCCAGCCAATGGAGCGCCAGTTTCTTTTAACTTTGCTTTGACTAAAGAGTGACCTGTTTTCCACATGAGTGGCTCGCCACCATGTTTCTTCACATAAGTGGCTAAATTACGGGTGCATTTGACGTCGTAAATGATCTGACCACCTGGGTTGCGTGAGAGTACGTCTTTTGCAAATAGCATCATTTGACGGTCTGGAAAAATCACTTGACCATCTTTAGTTACCACACCCAAACGATCAGCATCACCATCGAAAGCGAGACCTAATTCATTATCGGTAGTTTGTAAGTTTCTGATGAGATCCTGAAGATTCTCAATATGTGCAGGATCTGGGTGGTGATTCGGAAAATGACCATCCACTTCGCAAAAGAGTTCTTGCACTTCACAGCCCAAGGCTCTGAAAAGCTTGCCAGCAAATGCACCGCCAACCCCGTTACCGCAATCGACTGCAATCTTCATTGGGCGAGCTAACTTAACGTCCCCAACGATTCGCTCTAAATACATTGGGAAAATGTCAAAGGTGCTGCGTGAGCCTTGGCCGCTGGCAAATTGCTTGGCTGCAATCCGTTTATGTAAAGCTTGAATTTGGTCGCCGTAGATTGCTGAACCACCTAGAACCATCTTAAAGCCGTTGTAGTTGGGTGGATTATGGCTACCAGTAATCATGATGCCGGACTTCGGTTTTTTGCCATCAATCTCTTGGTTTGCG
>CANBSM010000110.1 GCA_947372155.1 Burkholderiaceae bacterium | reverse complement strand
TAGCCAGATTCATCTGCCTTTAGTGTGGTGGTCATTAAGCAAACGTCGGCACCAGTAATTTTTGCCAAACGCGAGATAGTGGTGATGGTATTTGTTTGAATTCCAAAAAATGGCACAAACTCAGAATCCTTAAGACCGAGATCAATATCGGGTGCAATGATGATGAAGTCCCCGTTACGAACTTCACGAATGATTGCTTTAGCATTACCCTGCCGGTCGATAGAGTTGCCGCCAAAACGATTACGCCAATCCACAATTTTTTTATTGAAGAACGGATTTTTCATTCTCTGAAAAAATCCTGAGGTGCGGGGCCAATGCTTTTCTTTGGAGAGGGCACTCAAAATAATGCTGCCCTCAATTCCTGTGAAATGCATGTTTACTAAGATGCGTGGTTTCTTGCTAGAGAGGTCAACGGCTGATTTCACTTCAATCATATTGCTCAACTGCTTTGAGCTTCCGCACCAGATAATACTTTTCTCTACCAGGCTGCGCCCCAGTAATCGCCAGTGCTCTTTAGCAAGGCTATCGATTTCAATCGAGCTTAATTTTGGAAAGCATAAGTGCAGATTTGTTTTGACTACTCGATTTCTATCGCTTGGAATGCGTGCCGCAATATATCCAAGACCGTAACCAATTGCAACCAATAGCCTATAGGGCAAGAGGGCAAGAAGCTTGAGTAGAGCGACCCCTACTTGATTGGAAATGGTTTTGAGCAAATTAGTTTTGCTCTGATTCGTAACGCTTTACAGATTTGGTATAGCGCTCTGTCATCTCCTCAATAGAGCTGCTCGACATTCCCAAATCATTTACTAAGCCAGTTTCAAGACGATAGGCCCAGCCGTGAACTGTTAGATCTTGCCCGCGTGCCCAAGCATCTTGCACAATGGTTGTTTCACATACATTAACTACTTGCTCAATGACATTGAGTTCACAAAGTCGATCTTGACGTTTGGGCGTTGGAATGACATCGCCTAAATAACGCTCGTGTTTTTGATGTACATCCTTAACGTGACGCAACCAGTTGTCAGCTAAGCCAACACGCTTATCAGTTAGGGCCGCATGGACACCAGAGCAGCCATAGTGACCCACTACTAGTATATGTTTTACCTTAAGTAAATCAATCGCAAATTGAATCACCGACAAGCAATTTAAATCAGTATGAACAACTACGTTTGCAACATTTCGGTGAACGAATAATTCACCAGGCAGTAAGTTCACAATATCATTCGCTGGCACTCGACTATCAGAGCAGCCGATCCAAAGATATTCAGGGGCTTGCTGAGAAACGAGGCGCTTAAAGAAATTAGCATCCTTTGCCACCATGCTTTCGGCCCAGGTGCGGTTATTGGCAAATAGCTGCTCTAAAGCTTGAGAATTCTTCATCGTCATGCTTTCAGTTTAAAGTACTTTAATGACGCCTAATTGGTTAAAACAAACCCCCACCGGAATTATCTTAAATTTGCATTGTCAGCCTGGTGCAAAGGTGACTAAGGTCGTTGGCCTGCATGATGGCTGCTTAAAGATTTCGCTTCAGGCACCCGCCCTTGAAAATAAAGCCAATGAGCTTCTGTTAGCTTGGCTTTCTAAGCAATTAAGGGTGCCCCAAAAACAGATTCAATTTGTTTCTGGTCAAAATAGCCGCAAGAAACGAGTAGAAATTTGGGGTCCGATTAGCCCCGAGCAAATTGTTCAGTTGCTTGGCCCTTAAATTTGGGGGACAAGATTTACCAAAAAATAGCCCACAAAATTCCCAAAATCAGCACCCACTTACCCACGTAATAAACAGAGCGATGTTTGGCTTTGAGTTTTTTAGCTTGTGCGCGTAGATGATAAAAATAGGTAAACAGGACATTTACAAAACCTACTTTTTCTCCTTCAACGTTTTGGGATGATGCGGCGCTCATGACATAGCGCCCAAACCAGCGATTGAATAGTGCAACGGCCTTGGTGTGAACAGGGCGCTCGACATCGCAAAATAAGATGATTCTTTGCTGATCTGTTTCATTGGCGGCGAAATGAATGTAAGTTTCATCAAACATGACTGCTTCACCATCTTTCCAGAAATAGCGCTCCCCATCGACATCAATAAAGCATTTAGGGTCATTGGGGGTGCTTAGACCTATGTGATAGCGCAAGGAGCCGGCATAGGGGTCGCGGTGGCGTACCAGCGTTGCTCCGGGCGGCAGGGAGGCAAACATGGCAGCTTTGACTGAGGGGATAGATTTTAGGAGTGCCACCGTTTTGGGACACTTTACTAGGGCTGATGGCACTTCTTTTCCATACCAGCAGAGATGAAAACGCTTCCAGCCGGTACGAAAGAAGGAATTAAAGCCAATATCGTTATATCCAGTGGCCGCTGCAATCGAGCCACCCTCTTGTAGAGAAAGTGCCTCTTGACGAATCATTTCCCAGTTATCTTGAATGGGTTTCATCTCGGGAAATTGATTTATTGGAATATAAGCGCCTGGCTTCACTTTCGAAAATAGATATAAAAGTGCATTAACTGGTGCCAAAAGCACCTGATAGTCGGTAAGAGATCTGACAACCCCAAAACGAACTTTGCCGCGGAAATAAACATAGACCGCAGAGGCTATAAAAATTAAAAAGATGATGTGGCGAATTTCCATGAGCTTTGTCTATGTGAGGTAATTGCTAATATTTTAATTTGTATGTGGCTGTCAAATAGACTATTTCTTCTGCAGGGATGCTCATATACTTCATACAGAAGATATAAGGACCCGCTAAGGGTTTATGGGTAGATTTACTAAGGAAATTCTGATGAATAGCTTTATAAAGTGGCTCTTAAGCCTTGTTTTAATTGGGTTAGTGGGTATTTCGGTCTATACGTGGGGGATGCTCACTTGGAGCTACGGAAGTGGCGAGCGCGCAGGCTATGTGCAGAAATTCTCTAATCGTGGCTACATATGCAAAACCTGGGAAGGGGAATTAGCCATGGTTTCTATGCCAGGTACGATGTCTGAAAAATTCCTCTTTACGGTGCGCGAAGATGCTGTGGCGCAAAAAATAAATGCTAATTTAGGTAAAAAGGTTGCTCTAAAGTATGAGCAACACATTGGTTTGCCAACTACCTGTTTTGGCGATACCGAGTACTTTGTTTCTGATATTACTGTTTTGGATGAGTAATTTGTAGTCGTAGTAAAAAATTGCTGTAATGCAACTTTATTTTTGTAATTTTTTGTGGTTAAAATCATGTAAGCGTAATGTGCGCTGACATCAATATCTATAAGGAGCTTCACTTGAACAAAGCCGAACTAATCGCAGCGATTGCTGACGACGCGGAGATTTCTAAAGCCAAAGCTGAA
>CANBSM010000109.1 GCA_947372155.1 Burkholderiaceae bacterium | reverse complement strand
TTTTCTGTTTCGGCTTGGCCGAGACGTTCTTTAACCGCACGCTCAACACGTGACAAACCAGCACGGAATTGGTTTTCTGCCAATTCGCCAACGCAACGTACACGACGATTACCTAAGTGATCGATATCGTCTACTTCGCCTTTGCCGTTACGCAAATCTACGAGGGACTTAATCGTGTCGAGAATATCTTCATTCGACAGAACCATTGGACCTTCCATTTCTGGGCGGTTCAAACGGCTATTGACCTTCATACGGCCAACACGAGATAAGTCGTAAGTATCTTCGCTATAGAACAAGCGCTGGAACAAAGCTTCAACAGCATCTTCTGTTGGAGGCTCACCAGGACGCATCATGCGGTAGATGGCAATACGTGCTGCTGTTTGATCAGCAATTTCATCGGTACGCAGTGTCTGAGAAATATACGCACCAGAATCTAAATCATTGGTGTAAATGGTTTCCAATTGCTTGATGCCAGCATCGCGCAATGTAGCCAATAACTCTTCAGTGATTTCATCATTAGCGTACGCCAAGATTTCACCAGAATCTGGATCAACGATATTACGTGCAACTACACGACCAACTAAATAGTCATCTGGTACAGCAATTGTTTTTGTCTTAGCAGCTTCAAGTTCGCGAATATGCTTTGCATTGATGCGCTTGTCTTTTTGAATGACAACAACGCCATTCTTATCGAGCACATCAAAGTTAGCCAACTGGCCACGCAAACGCTCTGGAACAAATTCCATTGAAGCGCCATTAGCGGTCAATGCAAAATGATCAAAGTTGAAGAAGTTTGCAAGAATCTGTTCGTTGTTTAAACCAATTGCTTTGAGCAAAATGGTGACAGGCATCTTACGACGACGGTCAACGCGGAAATAGAGAATATCTTTTGGATCAAACTCGAAATCGAGCCATGAACCACGGTAAGGAATGATGCGTGCTGAGAACAGCAACTTACCGGAACTATGGGTTTTGCCCTTATCGTGCTCAAAGAACACGCCTGGAGAACGGTGTAACTGAGAAACGATCACACGCTCAGTACCGTTGATTACAAAAGAGCCGTTTTCTGTCATGAGTGGAATTTCACCCATGTAGACTTCGCTCTCTTTTACCTCTTTCACCTTAGTAGGCGCTTCGCGATCATAAATAATCAAGCGAACTTTTGCGCGTAAGGCAGAGTGGTATGTGTAACCACGCTGTTGACATTCTTTAACGTCAAATGGAGGCTGTGATAACTGGTAAGACACGTATTCCATACGTGCGTAGCCGTTGTTAGACACAATTGGGAATGCTGAAGTAAAGGCAGCTTGAAGTCCCTCTGTAAGGCGAGACATGGCTGGCTTTTCAGCCTGCAAAAATTTAGCGTAGGATTCCAGCTGCGTTGCGATCAGGTACGGAACCTGGTGGTTATTTACTCGCTTAGCAAAGCTTTTACGGACTCGCTTGCGTTCGGTGAAGCTATAGTTCATTTCATCTCCGAATTCAGCGACTGTACAAAGATTTGGCGATTGGCCACTACCAATCACTGGCGGACAACACTAAACCGATAGATTTAGTGTCCGACCAAACTTGCATTCTGCAGTCGTATCAGAAGGCAAACCCGATTTCAATCAGAAATGAAATCGGGTTTGACCTCTAGAGGTCAAACCCAACATGGCTAACGCCCCTTTTTGAGAGGCGCCAGCAGTGTATGTATTACTTGAGTTCTGCTTTAGCGCCAGCTTCTTCAAGCTTCTTCTTAGCTTCTTCAGCCGTCTTCTTATCAACAGCTTCTTTGATTGGCTTTGGTGCGCCATCAACTAAATCTTTAGCTTCTTTCAAGCCAAGACCAGTGATTTCGCGAACAGCCTTAATTACTGAAACTTTATTTGCACCAGCTTCGAGCAAGTTAACAGTGAATTCTGTTTGCTCTTCTGCTGCAGCGGCACCAGCACCAGCAGGACCAGCAACAGCCATCGCTGCAGCTGAAACGCCAAACTTCTCTTCGAACGCCTTAACCAAGTCGTTCAAATCCATAACGGACATGCTACCTACTGCTTCAATGATTTCTTCTTTAGTAATCGCCATTTTTAGCTCCTAATACTTAAATAGTTAATCTGTCGCTTATTCAGCGGCAGGGGTTTGCGGTGTTTCTGTTCCAGCTTCTGGGGCTGCGGCTGCAGGCTCAGCACTTGCTTCTGGAGCGGCGGCTTCAGCAACTACTTCTGCTGGGGCTGCTGCTTCTGCTGCAGGTGCTGCCACTTCGGCTGCTGGAGCAGGTGCTCCTGCGGCTTTCTGTGCTGCTACTGCGCCCAATACGCGAGCCATTGCAGAAACTGGGGCCAACATCACACCCAACAACTGAGATAACAACTCGTCGCGGCTTGGAATAGACGCGAGGGATTTAACACCCGCTACGTCCAACAACTTGCCGTTATATAAGCCAGCAGTAATGACCAGCTTGTCTTGAGTCTTAGCAAAGTTCTGCAACACTTTTGCCGAAGCAATCGGATCAGCAGAAATGCCGTAGATCAAGGGGCCAACCATCGAATCGGCAAGAGGCTCAAACTGTGTGCCTTGTGCAGCACGGCGTGCCAATGTGTTCTTCAAAACACGAAGATATACACCTTGGTCACGTGCGCTAGCACGTAGCTTTGTCAACTGCTCTACTGGAATACCACGGTATTCAGCGAGCACGACTGTTTGAGCTCCAGCCAATTGAGCGCCGACATCAGCAACAATAGCTTTTTTGTCTTGTACATTCAAAGGCACGGTTTAACTCCTAAAAAACCAACTGTTTCCAGTTGGGGTTACACACCAGCGTCTGATCATTTGTCACAAGAGGGTCTTGTGAAATCTTTTCAGGGTCGCCATCTGCGCTGGCCATCACTTGCGTAATGATTAAGAATTTATTTCTGAGCAAGCAAATCAATTCACCAACGGTCTTTGATGTTCGACTCACGCTCAAAGAGCGGAAGTCGACCCAAAGTTCTTTTTGCTACAAGCGGATTATTGGGCCGCTTGTATCGATGCCTGGTCTACGCGTACGCCAGCACCCATGGTGCTGCTTACGGCAACCTTCTTTAAATAAATGCCCTTAGATGCAGGTGGCTTCGCTTTATTCAAGGCCTCCAGCAATGCGAGCAAGTTGGATTTCAATGCAGCTGGCTCGAATGAACGACGGCCAATACTTGCATGCACGATACCGGCTTTGTCCACGCGGAATTGCACTTGACCAGCTTTTGCATTTTTAACTGCAGTAGCCACATCAGGAGTCACAGTTCCCACTTTTGGATTTGGCATCAAACCACGTGGGCCCAATACTTGACCTAAAGTACCAACAATTTTCATTGTGTCTGGGGATGCGATCAAAATATCGAAATCGATTTTGCCGCCTTTAATTTGTTCAGCAAGCTCTTCCATGCCAACAATCTCTGCACCAGCGGCTTTAGCTTGTTCAGCTTTTTCGCCTTGTGCAAAAACAGCTACACGAACATGCTTACCTGTACCAGCTGGGAGCACAACAGCGCCACGCACAACCTGGTCAGATTTCTTCGCATCAATGCCCAACTGAACTGCAACGTCAATGGACTCATCGAACTTAGCAGTTGCACACTCTTTAACGAGGCTCAATGCATCCTCCAATGAATAGAACTTGTTGCGATCAACCTTAGATTGAATTGCTTTTACGCGTTTAGATAATTTAGTCATGATTAGA
>CANBSM010000108.1 GCA_947372155.1 Burkholderiaceae bacterium | reverse complement strand
AGTTAATTTGGAGATTTGAGAGGTTTGACGCATTATGTTTACCTTGGCAAAAATTCCTAAAAGTGTTTGGGCCCTGCATTTACAACCTTTTACCCAACACCATGAGATATTTCATGATTTTGCGTGATTTTACAATAGCTTCTGGACATGTCTAAACTCTTTCAAGCCCGATTCGCCACCACAGTCAATGACACCCATTGCCTGCCTGCCACCCCGCTCCGAGAGGTGGCCTTTGCCGGTCGCTCAAATGCGGGTAAATCTAGCGCGCTAAATGTCCTTTGCAACCAAAAAAGACTCGCTTTTGCCAGTAAAACCCCTGGACGCACCCAACATATCAATTATTTTGGAGTTTTTGCCAAAGACGACCTATTAGCGTATTTAGTGGACTTGCCGGGTTACGGCTATGCAGCCGTAAATCATGAGACCAAATACCACTGGAATGCCCTCCTAAGCGACTATTTGCAGGAGCGGGAGCAGTTGGTGGGCATGATCCTGATCGTGGACTCTAGACGCGGTATCACGGAGCTAGACGAGCAAATGATTCAGTGGTTTGTGCCTACCGGTAAGCCAATTCACGTTTTACTCAGCAAATGCGACAAATTAAATAAAAGTGAGTGTAAGCATGTGCTGGAGGCGGTACGCAAGCAATTACAACAATATGATCCAGCCCTGCCTGACGGCAATGGTGAGTCCAAGCAACTTACGGCACAATTGTTTTCAAGTACCAAACGGATTGGCCTTGAAGAGGCAGATAATTTAATTATTAAATGGCTATTTGAAGCAGAAACACATGAAGATGAAATCACCAGCTAACCCTTTGCTTAATTTTCCAGGACATCGTCCACGTCGCATGCGTCGCGATGATTGGTCTCGTCGGTTAATGCAAGAGAATAGTGTTTCTGCGAATGATTTAATCTACCCCGTCTTTTTACTAGAGGGTCAAGGCAAATCAGAAGCGGTTGCCTCAATGCCTGGTGTCAATCGCGTTTCTTTGGATCTACTCTTTCCAGTTGCACAAGAATGTGTAGATTTAGGCATTCCGGTTTTAGCACTTTTTCCGGTCATTGATGCAGCATTAAAAACGCCTGATGGCAAAGAGGCCTTTAATCCAACTGGGCTCATTCCTACAGCCGTTCGCGAACTCAAAAAACGTTTCCCTAATTTAGGCATCATGACTGATGTAGCGCTTGATCCATACACAAGCCATGGTCAAGATGGCGTACTCGATGAGCAAGGCCGTATTCTCAATGATGAGACGACTGCGATCTTAGTGCAACAAGCCATCACCCAAGCTGAAGCCGGTGTTGATATTGTTGCACCATCAGACATGATGGATGGCCGCATCGGAAAAATTCGTGAAGCGCTTGAAGCGAAGCAACTGATTCATACTCGCATCATGGCGTATTCAGCGAAATTTGCCTCTGCTTTTTATGGTCCATTTAGAGATGCCGTAGGCTCCGCAAAGAATCTTGGTAAGGCAGATAAAAAAACATATCAAATGGATTGCGCCAATGGTGACGAGGCTTTGCGGGAGGTTGCACTCGATATCAGCGAAGGAGCTGATATGGTAATGGTTAAGCCTGGTATGCCTTATTTAGATATCGTACGTTGCGTAAGAGAAGAGTTTGATTACCCTACATATGCCTACCAAGTGAGCGGTGAATACGCCATGCTTAAAGCAGCCGCACAAAATGGTTGGCTTGATCACGATGCCGTAATGATGGAATCTTTGCTAGCATTCAAACGCGCAGGTGCTGACGGTGTTCTGACGTATTTTGCACTTGAAGCAGCGCGTCTAATTAAAGCAGCAAACAAATAATTAATTAATAGTTTGGCTGCTTTAGTTTTTCAATATATTGCTTAAGCGCTCAATAAAACGCTGCGGTGGCATATATCCAATAACACGTTGGTCTTTTAGCTCTTCAGAATTTTGATTGAAGATCAGAATTCCGGGGGGGCCAAACAAACCAAAGCGCTTGAGTAATGCCTGGTTCTCAGGACTGTTTGAAGTTACATCTGCTTGCAATAAAACAAACTGTTTTAGCTCTTTACTCACTTCTGAATTGACAAAGGTATTTACTTCCATTTCTTTGCAACTGATACACCAGTCGGCATAAAAATCGAGGAGGGCCAATTTCTTTTCTACCTTAGCTTTGCTTAATTGCGCATCCAACTCTGCAGGTGAATGAATCACCACAAAAGATAGTTCGCCGACCTTATGAATACTCAGTCCATTAAGCGTTGTTACAGATCCAACGGGCTCATTTTTCTGAATTAAAGGTGAAGCAATCCATGCTGCAGTAGCAACGAGCAATACCCCCAAGGTGCGCTGTAACCACACCATCCAAATACCGGTAGATGGGATCAAAATCCGAGCTTCAACAGCAATAAAGAGTAGAGGCAGACCCATTCCCAGGGCCATTACAAACAGTAAGCCTGCGCCCAGACTCATGGAGCCTGTTTGAGCAATAAAGGCCAGGACACCGGCTAAAGGGGCCGTAATACAGGGGCTAGCCACCAGGGTCGAAATACCGCCTAAGGCAAAAGCGCCGAATACACTACCGCCCTTCTGGCGTCCTGCCAGCTTATCCACATGGTGATGCCATGATGAGGGCAAACGTAGGTCATATAAACCAAACAAACTACCCGAGAGTGCTAAGAGCAATAAGGCAAAAGTTGCGAGCGCAAAGGGACTTTGCAGGGCGCGCTGTACGCTACCCCCAAGAGCTGCCATTAAGACGCCTGCCAAGGCATATACCAATGCCATGCCCAAGACGTATGCAAGCGCCAACATGCTGGCGCGACCTTTAGATATGGCTTTACCGCCCTGGGTGCCGAAGATAACGCTCGATAAAATTGGCAACATTGGCAGTACGCAAGGCGTAAATGCCAGAGCAAGGCCCAATACAAAGAAAGCTAGAAATAAATAAGCGGTTGAAGTGCTTTCCAGAAAGCGACCGATTGCATTTACGTCATCTCGTTCACGCCATAAATCCGCCAAACTAAATTGACCGTTTTCCTGCGAATTGGATGCGGGAGCTACATCCAAAATATCTGGAATCGGAGCTGCCTTTACTCCAGGGGCTGCAAGCAAAAATTTGAGTGTCATCGGTGGGTAGCAAATACCAGCCTCAGCACAACCCTGAAGTGTGGCCTCTAAATAAACAGGTTGACCAAGTATGGGTTTGATATCAAGAAATACTAAGAATGGCTCTTTATAAACTTGCAACTTTTTCTGAAAAGTTTCATCAAACTTTTCAAATCCAATAGGTAATGAAGGCCTTATATTACCTAGCCTGCCGGCCTGATTGCCTGCTTGAAATTTGAGGGATTCTTGATAGATGTAATAGCCTTTAGCAGGCAGAAATTCCAGCTCCACTTGGTTAGAGTTATCCAGCCAGGTAGCCTCTACTCGGAATGCTCTCTCTGGGGGTAAGAAATCCTGCGCAGCAAAAACTGGCGAGGAGATTAGCAGCAAGATCGAAAAAATTCGAACCAAAATAGAATGTAATTTCATAACTTCGAATTTACCTCAGACTCCACCCACTTACCG
>CANBSM010000107.1 GCA_947372155.1 Burkholderiaceae bacterium | reverse complement strand
ATGGGTATTAAGTAGGTATAGATCGTGACGTTATCAAGCTGCTGCAGGGATTTCTCTAGACGCTTGCAATAGCCACAGTTTGGATCGGAGAAGACTGCCAGCTGGCGACTACCATTGCCACGAACATTTTTAATCGCATTGGCAGGTGTCAATTCACTCCATTTAATACGATTTAAGTCCGCCTGTCTTTGCTCGGTAATATTTTTACCGGATGCGAGCTCAATGATTTCCCCTTGAATCAGATACTTCCCAGAAGTATCAGTATAAAAAATATCATTGCCAACCAATACTTCATAAAGTCCAGAAACTGGGGCTGGTGAAACACTTTTCACTTTGGCATTGGTGCCTAACTTCTTTTGGATCTCAGTCTTTAATTGCTGTTCTTGTTGTGCGTGAAGTGGGGTAGTGCAGAGCAGGGCAGCGCCAATGAATGCAATCGCAGATAACAATTTATTCAAAATCAATTTCTCCTAGAGCGCGTTCAATCAAGCGCTGTTTTATAAAGTGGCTTTTGTTCACGAGACCTAAACCCCAGTTACGGAGCTGGCGTTCAGTACTGCTGCTTGCAGAAAATAATTTCTTGAGTTTATCGGTCACCCATAAGAGTGCGCTGGTGTCGCCTTGACGTTGTCGTTCGTAACGCCTTAGTAATACAAGGTCACTAGGTGTGCGGAAGGATTCACGCTTGCCCAAAATATTCAGTAGTACCGCAACATCTCGAAGCCCCAGATTAAGGCCTTGCCCAGCTAGTGGATGCATGACATGGGCGGCATCGCCAATGAGCACAACCTTCGGAGAGAAGTCTGGTCCGATAATTCGTTTGGCTCGAATCTTTCTTAATGGGAAGGCTGCTGGTACTGAGCTCAAACTCAGTGCACCTAATTGTTTGGTAATTGCGCCACTAGCAATGGAGGAGAATTGATCCAGCCATTGCGCTTGATCTAGTTTTAATAAATCAGCTGCATGTTCTGGGGAAGTAGACCAAACCATCGACACTTGTTTTCCTGGCAAGGGCAGCATCGCTACAATATCGCCGCCTGGCAAAAACCATTGGAAGGCAGTTTCTAAATGGGGATATTCGCAAAGCCAATTGGCAACTACTGCACTCTGTGAATAACTTTCTTCACTTGCGCTGATGCCTAATTCATTGCGAATTGGTGAGTTGGCACCATCAGCCGCTATTACAAGTTGTGCACGAATGCGCCCACCGTTTTTTAAATGCAGAATACTTCCATCAGCATCTACCTGAATTCTTTCCACAACATCATTGGTGCGCTCTAACTTATTCTGAAAACGCGAAGCTTGATCGATGGTGTGCTCAATTACATTAGCTTCTCCAATCCACGCAAGTTGTGGAGTGCCCGCTTCAAATGCAGAAAGATGGAGATGGTCATTCTTTTCGCCTCGATCACCGTAGATGCGCATATCTCGGACTGCTTGTAGGCGGCTGTGATCAATTGCATCCCAAATGTGCAAATGAGCCAGTAATTTTTGGGTGCTAGGCGAAAAAGCGTAGATTCTTTGCCCCCATTGAGCGCCTTGCGGGCTTGGGACGTTTTGCGCTAAATCGGGGGCAATTTCAATGGTTTGTAAGCCTAGCTGGGCTAGACCAAGGGCGCAAGCCTTACCAGTAATGCCTCCGCCAACCACAACAACATCTACTGTGCGGATTTGGTTGTGGGATTTAGATGCGTTATTTGGATGAACTTCTGACATAACTCGATGATATCGAAACCAGCCCCTTTACAATAACGCTATGTCTTTGAAATGTGGCATCGTCGGCCTGCCTAACGTCGGCAAATCTACCCTCTTTAATGCGCTTACCAAGGCTGGAATCGCAGCGGAAAACTATCCTTTCTGCACGATCGAGCCTAATGTGGGCGTTGTTGAGGTTCCTGACCCCCGTCTAGCCGCTTTGGCTGAGATCGTGAAGCCTGAGCGCATCCTGCCTGCAGCAGTCGAATTTGTCGATATTGCTGGCTTGGTGGCTGGCGCTTCAAAAGGCGAGGGTCTTGGTAATCAGTTTTTAGCGAATATTCGTGAAACGGATGCCATTACCCATGTCGTGCGGTGTTTTGAGGATCCCAACGTCATTCACGTCGCTGGAAAGATTGATCCGATTGCTGACATTGGTGTGATTGATACCGAATTGGCTTTGTCTGATTTGGCGACGGTTGAAAAAACCCTGAATCGATCAAGCAAGGCGGCTAAGTCTGGCAATGATAAAGAGGCTGCTGCTTTGGTTGCTGTTCTGACTAAAGTTCAGACTCACTTAGATTCTGCTTTGCCGGTGCGTAGCTTGAATCTGAATGACGATGAAAAATTATTAATTAAACCGTTGTGTTTGATTACTGCTAAGCCTGCTATGTATGTTGCAAATGTGAAAGAAGATGGCTTCTCAAATAATCCACACCTCGAAGCAGTCAAGCAACATGCGGCAAAAGAAAATGCTCCAGTTGTTGCCGTATGCGCTGCGATTGAAGCGGAGATCGCTGACTTAGAAGAAGCCGACAAGATTGAGTTCTTGTCTGACTTAGGCATGGAAGAGCCGGGCCTAGACCGCGTGATTCGTGCGGGCTATTCATTACTTGGTTTGCAAACCTATTTCACTGCGGGAGTTAAAGAGGTTCGTGCCTGGACTATTCACGTCGGTGATACGGCACCTCAAGCAGCTGGTGTGATTCATACAGACTTTGAGCGTGGTTTTATTCGTGCTCAGACAATCTCCTATGAAGACTTTGTGCAATTCAAGGGGGAGTCTGGGGCTAAGGAAGCTGGGAAGATGCGCGCCGAAGGCAAGGAATACGTTGTTAAAGATGGAGATGTATTGAACTTCTTGTTTAACGTCTAAAGCAATCTTATTTTTACCCAATAAAAAAGCCCTTTTCAGGGCTTTTTGCTTATGCAGTGGAGCTATAACTGGTTATGAGGCTTTTGCTGCCTTCTCTAGACATTTAGAAATTTCTTCATAGCGCTTTAAGGCAATCTTGGTAGGCAACACTTCTTTTTTGCGACCATCAGCATTCGCTGCCATTTTGATGTAACCCAATGCGCTGAGATTTTTAAGTCGACCATGCAATGTGGCTTGTGAACCAAGATCAGAAATAGAAATCAAATCACCAACCAAAATTGCCTGCTTTGCATGGGCGCAAGAAACAACCTTATCAAGCAAACTCTCTTCGATGCAATCAAGTTTTTTCCCTGGGTTGATGCGATCGAGGGCATCCAACAAGTTGAGGAACTTGATGTAAGGAGATGGTTTAGTAGATGACATAGTTATTAATTTTAGTATTTATTAGCTCTAGGGCTAACGTAAGTGTATTCCCTTAGTTTGATTTTAGCAATTGATACGCATCAATAAAACTTAAGCCATACTAAAAGCAATGTCTAAATTATTAGCAATTTCTTCTGAGTGGTTAATTGGATGCCTCATTAGTGCGATGGCGTACACATTTCTTTTCTATTTTAACAACTGGTTAACGAGTGATATCACTTTTGGCCTAGGGGTAAGCTGGATTTATTTGCCGGCAGGCCTACGCTTATTTTTAACTTTGATATTTGGTTTGCCCGGGGCGATTGGCATCGCTATAGCATCATTTTTAATTAGTTATTACGGTGAGTTTCCGCACGAACCAATCTTATGTATTGGAACTGGATTAATTTCGGGATTTGCACCTTACTTGGCAAGATTTTTTGTATTTAGCAATCTTCGCCTTGAGTCGGATTTGAGCAACCTCAACTTCCCGAAACTCATTGCATGTATTTTGATATATGCCTTGCTCTCAGCGGGCCTACATCAGTTGTGGTTTTCGACAATGGCCTTAGAAAATACGGGTACCGTAAATCACTTTATAGTGATGTTTATTGGTGATGTGCTTGGCTCGCTATTGTTGATCTCTTTGATCAAGTACTGCCTAGATCTATTAAGAAAAACTAGGCAAACAGCTCACTAAGAGCTGTACCAGGGTCTGTGGCGCGCATAAATGCTTCCCCAACCAAGAATGCATTGATTTGATTGTTGCGCATGAGCTCTACATCAGCCCGACTCAAGATCCCGGACTCTGTTACTAAAGTTTTATTGTCCGGAACCATGGACATTAGTGAGAGAGTGGTTTGCAGTGTCACCTCAAAGGTTTTGAGGTTGCGATTGTTAATGCCAAGTAATGGCGTTTTGAGTTCTAGTGCCTGCTCTAATTCTGGTGCGTTATGAACTTCGACTAAAACATCTAGTCCTAATTCGTGGGCGCAAGCCTCGAGCTCTTTCATTTGATTTAATTCTAGGCAAGCCACGATGAGCAAGATTGCATCAGCCCCAATCGCACGTGCTTCATACACTTGATATGGGTCTATAGTGAAGTCTTTGCGTAATACCGGAATATGGCAAGCAGCCCGTGCTTCTTGCAGATAGGCATTGCAGCCTTGAAAATAATCCACATCAGTCAGCACTGATAAACAAGCTGCACCATGCTTTTCATAAGACTGAGCAATATTTGCTGGCACGAAGTTCTCGCGCAAAATCCCCTTGCTTGGGCTTGCCTTCTTAATTTCTGTGATGACACCAGCTTTGCCGGCTGAGATCTTGCTCTCAATAGCCTGAATAAAGCCTCTTGGCTTTAAAAGTGCGTCATGATTGTTGGCCTCAGCTTGCTCACGTTGATTGCCAAGTGATATTTTCTGCAGACAGTTGGCCACTTCAATCTTTTTAGTGGCAACAATTTTATCGAGGATATCGCTCATGAATAATCATTTATTTAGATTGGGTTGCTGCAACAAAAGCGTCTAACTTTTGACGCGCTACTCCGGAGGATATGGCTGTTTTGGCAAGGGCAACACCCTTTGCAATATCTTTTGCTACTCCAGCTACATAGAGTGTGGCGCCAGCATTAAGGCAGACGATATCGCTTGCAGGTCCGGGTTTGCCATCGAGCACATCCATAACAATCTGCTTGGACTCTTGGGCATTAGTTACTTTAAAGCTGTTGGTGAGTGCGGTATTTAATCCAAAATCTTTTGGGTGAATTTCATATTCACGCACTACGCCATCTTTGAGTTCGCCAACTAAGGTTGG
>CANBSM010000106.1 GCA_947372155.1 Burkholderiaceae bacterium | reverse complement strand
CAGCCATCTGTATTTCAAAAATTTCAAAAAGAATTTAATCTCATTCCATACGATCAGTTTTCGGAATTAAACTCTATCGCTGATAGCGGAATAATCGATGCGATGTATCTTATTAAATCTGGTGAGCGTGATGACTATATGCTTCCGGGAGTTCCCAATTTGATACATGTGGTTTTTCCGCAAAAGATTAAAGAGATGCATGGTGATATTTATGCCTATGTATCAAGCTGGTTAAGCGATGAGTGTTCCAATGGGAAGATTCCTTTTGTCCCTCACATTATTGATTTGCCTGTGCAGACAGGCTCACAAAGGCTGACCCTTGGGATCCCCGAAAGCGCAGTTGTATTTGGGTGTTATGGCGGTAGTGATAGTTTTAATCTAGATTTTGTGAAAAAAGTCATTGCTGAGCTGGTTGCTAAGAACCCTCAGATCTTTTTTCTGTTTATGAATATTGATCGTTTTATCGATCATCCTCAGGTCATTTTTCTCCCGGGTAATTCGGACTCCGTATTTAAATCAAGTTTTATCAATACTTGTGATGCCATGATTCATGCAAGAGGCATAGGTGAGAGTTTTGGCCTGGCTTGCGGAGAGTTCTCCATGCACAACAAGCCGGTAATTACTTATGCGCTGTCCCCGCAACGCAATCATATTGATGTATTGGGATCAAAAGCGATTTTATATACAGGCCCAAAAGACTTAAGCGAAATCTTCTTAAATTTTGATAAGGCTGCAGCCCAAAAGCAAAATTGGGATTGTTACTCTCAAGATTTTTCACCAGCTGCCGTGATGAAAAAATTTCAGTCAGTATTCTTGAGTGATGGTGCAATCAAGAGGGCAGGCGTTAAGATCAACACTCTTGATAGGTTGCTCATTCAAGGAAAGCGTTTCAGAAAAAAGCTTCGCAGCCTATCCCGCAAGCTATATTTATAGATCTCCCTTAGTCCAGGAGCGATACCTTCCTGGTTTCAGGTAGGTGGAGAGCGGCAACAATTGCTGCTGTTGCTAGGAAGATAGTCGGATACCAGAGTCCCGCACTATCACTTTGCCACCGTTGATTTAGCCAAGTCACAATTAAGGGTAGTAAACCACCAATCCACCCTGCTGCTAAGTTATGTGGAAGTGTTGCCGCACTATTTCTAGTTTTGGCAGGAAAGAGTTCGGCTAGCATTGCAGTTTGTGGACCAACTACTAAGGCAAGAGCTAATGAAAGACAGATCAACAGCAGTCCAATAAAGATCAAGCTCAAACTATTACTTGGATTGGCTAGGTATTGCGCCCCTATTGCTTTAAGCAAATAAAATCCCGGCAAGATAAAGATCGCACCCAGGCAAAGTCCGCTGACTACAACTGGCTTTCGTCCAATCTTATCTGACAGCCAGCCCGCCAGAATAGTGAGTGGAAACAAGGCAAGGGTTGCATAAATGCTAAGTTGATCCACCAACTCTGAGGCCAGCTTTACGGAGGTTTTTAGGTAAATCGCTGTATACACTTGTACGCAAAAGAAAAGTACCGCTCCACCCGCAGAGATGCAGAAGAAAAGTAAAAACATCCGTTTACGGGTTTGTGGATCCCGAAAATTATTTAGTAGTGGACTTTCGGATTGCCGGTGAGTTTTACTGAGTTCCAAAAAGACAGGAGTTTCCTCTAAAGCCATGCGCGCTTTAAAGGCAATGAGAAGCAGCGCAATTGAAATCCAGAACGGCACACGCCAACCCCAAGATTGAAAATCCTCTGGTGACAGATAGTTTCTCAGTAGCGCAATTTGTAGAGTAGAAAATAGAATACCAAGTGGACCCATTAGCTGGAGGAAGCTCGTTTTAAACCCTCTACGCTCATTGCCAGCATGTTCAGTCAAATACACGGCGCTGCCACCGATTTCACCGCCAGCAGAAAGTCCTTGAAGTAAGCGCAAGCCAACCAATAGGATTGGCGCCCAAATTCCAACTTGAGCGTAGGTAGGTAAAAAGCCCACGCTAACAGTGGCAATCCCCATTAAGGCAATGGTGATCATAAAGACGGGCTTTCGTCCAATACGATCCCCCATAGAGCCAAATATGGCCGCCCCAATAGGTCTAACTACCATTCCAACACCAAATGTCGCCAGACTGGCCAAAAGGGCTGTATTGGGGTCTGTGGAGGGAAAGAAGAGGGGCGCAAAAACCACCGCCAAGGTGGCAAAGGTGAGAAAGTCATACCACTCTAAAAAGGTTCCAAAGCAGGCTGCAATAGCTACTTTTCGATAGGAATGGGAATTGTGAAATGACATTAAGTTATTGATTATATTGAGTTTATTGTATTGATGAAATATATTTGTTGCACAGCAGCAAAAACTTCTTGATTTGTCATATTCGTTCAGTTACAGTTTGATGGTGCAGTGCAATATTTAGGGTATCTACAGTTTTCCATCTCTTAAATCGTGCGCTTAATTGACTAGTTGTACCACTTAATTTCTGGAGAAATACATGAACCAAGACCAAATCACCGCTAAATTGTCCCAAATTAACAGCAAAGGCCTCGAGGCTTCCTTTTCTCTGAGCGAAGCCGCTTTGGAAAATGCTCAAAAATTGGCTGAGCTGAACTATGCAGCCTCTAAAGATGTATTGGTAAATGCACAAGACGGCATTCAACAAGTATTAACAGCTAAAGACCCGAAACAAGTTACTGAAATCTTTACTGCCGATTCTTTGCAATCTGCAGGTAGCCAAGCTGTTGCTTACCAAAAGAAAGTTAGCAAAGTATTGCGCGATAGCAATAAAGAATTTGCAAATGTAGTTGATGCAAGTATTGACCAAATGCAAGATGGTTTCCAAGATTGGATTAACACTGTTGCAGCTAATGCGCCTGCAGGTTCCGAAACTTTCTTATCATCATTTAAGACTATATACGGTAGCGCATTGCAAGGTTTTGAACAGTTCCGCGCTGCAAGCAAAGAAGCTTTTGCAACTGCAGAAAAAACTGCTGATCAAGCAATCGAAACTGTACAAGGTCAAATCGCTCAAGTGAAGAAAGCTGCTACTCCTGCATCACGTAGCCGCAAAGTAGCTTAATTTATAGCTGTTTTCCACTCAGTAGCAAGCATTAAAAAACCCCGCTTAGTGCAAACTAGGCGGGGTTTTTGTTTGAATGCATTATTCAAAGTCGGAAGAGGATTCAATCAAGGGTGGGGCTAGGTTCTTACTGGGCTTGACGCCTAACTCACGTACCTTTTCAGCAGAGCGGATCAGATTTCCCTTGCCAGTTTTTAATTTATTGAAAGCATCGTGATAGCTTGTTTGTGCTTGATCTAATCGTTGCCCCAATTTTTCCAGATCATCTACAAAACCAACAAACTTATCGTAAAGATTTCCACACTGTTTTGCGATCTCTAGAGCATTGCGGTTTTGATGGTCTTGTCGCCATAGATGAGCAACTGTGCGAAGTGTCGCCATAAGAGTACTTGGACATACCAACACAATATTTTTTGCTAAAGCTTCTTGATATAGATTCGGGGCAGTTTTCAATGCGAGTAAGAACGCAGGCTCTATAGGCACAAACATCAAGACAAAGTCGACGGAACCCACGCCATAAAGAGAGCTATAGTTCTTTCCAGAAAGCCCTTGGATATGTTGACGCAGTGATTGGATATGCGCAGCTAGTTCTTGCTCAGCAACTACGGGGTCAGTAGTCTCAGCATGGCGGGCATATGCCGTTATGGATACCTTACTGTCAACGACCAGACTTCTACCTTCTGGTAACTTAATCACGACGTCGGGCTGGAGGCGCGAGCCATCTGCTTGCGTATGACTGTCTTGCACAAGATACTCTTCGCCCTTGCGAAGGCCGGAGGACTCTAGAATAGACTCCAGCACTAACTCACCCCAATTGCCTTGGACCTTGGAGTCACCTTTTAATGCTTGGGTTAGCGAGCGAGTCTCATCTGACATGCGTAGATTGAGATTGGCTAAGCGTTCGATTTCGCTTTTGAGGGCATGGCGCTCACGAGCCTCATTGCCATAAGAAGTGCTAACTTGCTCTTTAAATTCAGTGAGCTTGGTTTGCAATGGCTTTAATAGGGCATCCAAGCTAGCTGCATTTTGCTCAGTAAAGCGCTTGGATTTATCTTCCAAAATCTCGTTAGCTAAATTTTTGAACTGGTTTGTCAAAGCCTCTTTAGCTTCATTCAGGGATTCAATTCTACCTAAACCTTGTTTGCGTTCAGAGTCCAATTCTGCCTCTAGGCGAATCGCATTTTGTAGTGCTTGATCGCGCTCGCTACGCAAGCTGAGTGCTAGGGCAATTTCTGTCTGGGCTTGCAGCTCAAGGCGTGCAAGGGTAGAGCGTAGGTTTAACGCGTAAACTAAAAGGCCTGCGCAAACTCCAAATGGCAGGCCAAATAGTAGAAGAGATCCTAAATCAAAAGTCACAGCAAAAAATTGATTAGGCTTTAACCAGTTTTTGAAGCTCACCAGACTGGAACATTTCAGTCATGATGTCAGAGCCGCCAATAAATTCACCATTGATATAGAGCTGTGGAATCGTTGGCCAATTTGCGAATTCTTTAATACCTTGGCGAATTCCGGCATCTTCCAAGACGTTCACGGTATGGAGGTTTTCAACACCGCTAGCGCGCAAGATATTAATGGCATTTCCAGAGAAGCCGCATTGTGGAAACTGTGCAGTTCCCTTCATAAACAATACAACCGGGTGGCTGGTAACGATTTCTTTAATTTGAGCTTGTGAGTCCATATATTCTTTCTACTAAGTTTCTACTGCGGCAGTCTTATTGCAAAGACGGTTTGAAAATAAGGTTTGCTTGATTTTAAGACTTAATGTGGAAAAAGGTTATTTCACCCTATTTTCTGCCCGAGGCGACGCGGTAATGGCCACCCAAATCCAAATGCGTTTGGACATCCTGAAAGCCCGCTTGCTTCATGAGGGCTGCAACCGCTTCTGATTGGTCAAAGCCATGCTCAACGGCAAGCAAGCCATTGGGGTTTAGATGGTTTTTGGCGCCGGAAATAATGTTTTCTAAGCAGGTGAGTCCGTTGCCATGATCGGTGAGGGCAGAAATTGGCTCAAAGCGCAGGTCGCCCTGGCTTAGATGTGCATCTTGGGATGTTATGTATGGCGGGTTGCTCAGAATGACATCAAAAGCAGCGACATCTTCAATTGCTTCATACCAGCTGCCTTGGAAAAATTGCACGCAAGATTCGACATTTAAAAGTTTGGCATTTATTTTGGCAATTTCTAGCGCTTCTAAGGATTGATCGGTTGCGGTAAGTTGTGCATTTGGAGCTTCGTGCGCAATGGCTAAAGCAATGGCACCCGAGCCTGTCCCTAAATCCAAGATTTTGGTCGGAGCATTCAAGCGTTTAATTTCACGCAAGCCAATTTCCACCAATAACTCAGTTTCTGGGCGCGGTATGAGTACTCCAGGAGCAACATAAAGCTCAATATTATGAAAGCCTCTTTTACCGACCAAGTAAGCAATCGGTTCACCCTGAATTCTTTTAGATTCAAGTCTTTTCCACTCTTCAAGTGCTTTAGCGTTGAGCACTAAATCATCACGTGACAGCAGAGCAGAGCGTGGCAGTTGGTAATGTTTTTCAAGGATATAAGCCATCAAGATTTTTGCCTCGGCAGAAGCAAGTATTGAATCGCTCAAAAGAGAGCGTAGGCTCAAATCCTGATTCACGGTTTTCGTGATCGCTTAATTATCACCAAGGGCAGCAAGTAACTCTGCTTGATGTTCAGATGCAAGAGCATT
>CANBSM010000105.1 GCA_947372155.1 Burkholderiaceae bacterium | reverse complement strand
TCATTCAAGAAATTGACTTGGTAATAAAACCAAATCTTTTTACTGTCTATGAGTACTATTTATTTACATCTGTCCCGAAGGACTGGATGCTTTCACTTAGTACCCACAATTATCGGTTGACTAATTTTTAAAGAGGGCTGACTTGTTTTGTATTTCAAATAACATTCAGCAGAGAGGTGAGACTATAGCGCACTTATTTTGGGTCGTCAACACCTTTCGTACTCTTTTACTTAAAAAAACCTAAGTTTTTTCCTACTTTTAAAATAAAGTCAATTAAAACAAATGGTTACATTGTGAAAAAAAATTCAACTTTTTTTGATAATTTCTCGTTTTTTTGGGTTTTGGACTAGTCAAACCAAAAATTACGCTGTTTTTTTATGTTTATTTGGCTTATTTCCAACAAACCTAGGGAAAACCCTGAAACTTTCCCCTATTCCTGCTAAGATATTGCTATGCACAATAAATTAGCGAATAGTCACTTACCGTCAAGCCCCTATACGGCTGGGCAGGCTGTGCCTGTTCGCGAACTTCACGCTGGCTACAGACAGGAAATACTGAACCATTTATTGCAACTAAATGATGAAGATAGACGTCTACGGTTTGGTACTCAGACCCCTGATGAAGTGATTCGTCACTATGTTGATGGCCTTGATTTCAATAAAGACGCTATTTTTGGTGTGTTTGATTTAAACCTGAACCTTGTTGGCATGGCGCATTTGGCCTATTTGCCAGAGCGCAAAGGTCAAACACGAGCTGCGGAATTTGGAGTTTCTGTATTGCCGGAGGGGCGCTCTCAAGGCCTAGGTACAGCCTTATTGCAACGCTCAGCGGTTCATTCGCGTAATACGAGCATAGAAACTCTTTATGTTCATTGTCTTGCCAATAACAAGGCAATGATGCATCTGGCGCAAAAGGCTGGAATGACGGTGGAGTACGCCTATGGTGATGCTGATGCTTGCCTTAAGCTCCCCCCAGCAAATCCCGCAACCATTGTGGAAGAAGCTGCCAATGAGCAGTGGGCTGGCATGGACTATGCGCTAAAAGAAAACCTCAAGCGCTCTAATGAAGCCTGGTGGTGGTTCCTGGGCAGGCCAACTCTAGCGCGCTAATTTCCACCGTTAGTTTTTTTGGGCGCTCCACGCAAGATCCAGCCGCTTAATGTAGATAGCTCCGCATCACTTAATTTAGTGTTAGCCGGCATAGGTACAACACCCCAGGAACCAGATCCTCCTTTGGCAATTTTATTTTTTAAAAATGCCTGAGCATTGGGGTCGTTCTTATATTTTCCAGCAACGGATTCAAAGCTCGGGCCAACAATTTTTTTATTGATTGCGTGACAACCTAAACATGCATTTTGTTTTGCAAGTGTGAATGCATTCTCATCTTGAACATTAGCATGTGCAATAGGCAAGAAATAAGCGAGCGTTGTAAATAAAAAAACTATTTTTACAATCACTCGCTTTTTTAACATCACCAACCTACGAAAATATTATTGGAATTTTGGAGGGCTACTAGGTTGAGTTTGATCAGCCTTGCCTTGTTTCTCTAAACGATTTTTTTCTTCCTCAGAAATGATATCGAAGTAAACATAAACATCTTTCACGCCATTGGTATTGCTTGCAACTTTTTTGGCCAGAGTCGCTTCGCCTTGCGTCAAGATGCCCATAAGGTATACGCTGCTTCCCTCAGCCACTATAGCCATAGAGTTTGACGGTAGCTGATCTGTAAAGACCATTTGCGTTTTGATCTTAGACTCGAGATAAGAATCGTTTGCGCGTGCTGTGTAGCTGCTGTTTGGCCCAATAACCAATTCATTAAATACTGAGCGCGCATTCTTCATTGCCTTTACATAAGCGCTTGCCTCACCCTTGATGTCGGCATCCCTCACTTCGCCTGTGAGCAATACTTTTTGGTTAAAAGAAGTCACGTTAATGTGTGCGTTATCACCAAATCTTTTCGCTAGCGCATTGCCTGCCTCTAACTCAATACCCTTATCAATAGCTTGTACTGCTGGTGTACGACGATCTGCCATGATGGTTGCGCCCGCCGCCACACCACCAACAGCAACTACTGCACAACCAGAAATCTGGGTTGTGACAAGCGCTGCAAGAAATAGTCTTTTGAGGAATGAAATTTTCATTTAAATATTTTCTATATTGGGGTAACAATAATGCTTAGTCGAGGAGGACGTGGTCTACGCCATCACATAAGGCATGGATTAAAACCAGATGCGTTTCTTGAATGCGGGCAGTTCGTGTTGATGGTGCGCACAAGTGAATGTCGTCTTTGTCCAATAGCTGAGCAATCTTTCCACCGCCATTGCCAGTAAACGCGATGATTTTCATGCCAAGTTTTTTTGCGGCCTCAATAGCATTGACAACATTCTTTGAATTTCCTGAGGTTGAAATCCCCAGCAGAATGTCACCTTTCTTCCCAAGCCCGCGTACTTGCTTGCTAAAAATCTCATCGTAACTGTAGTCGTTTCCAATAGCCGTAAGAATTGAAGTATCTGTCGTCAAAGCAATCGCAGCCAACTCTTGGCGCTCTCTCTCAAAGCGCCCAACGAGCTCTGCAGCAAAGTGCTGTGCGTCGGCTGCAGAACCACCATTGCCACAGGCCATCACCTTACCACCAGCACGCAAACAATCCACCATTGCCAGCACGCCCTTAGCAACCGATTCGGGCAGCAGCTTTTCTGCTTCTTGCTTGACGGCAATGCTATCCAAAAAATGCTGGGAGGCACGCTTACGCAAACGTTCATTCATCTCTTTTTCCATAACAATATTATGCGCCAAAGAAGCCCTAATTTCTGTAGCAATCAGCTTATCTCAAAAGCAACGTATTCTCTTACTAATTATTTAACTTTTCTCAGGCAACCCCTATGGAACTTGGCTCATTTGATTTTTTAAAACAGCAGGATTTGCCTGCTGGGGCTCTATATATGGTTGCTACGCCAATCGGCAACTTAGGCGACATTACATTGCGCGCCCTACATGTTTTAAATGCGGTTGATGGGATTGCTTGTGAAGACACTAGACATAGTGCGGCGCTACTCCAGCAATTTGGCATTCATAAAAAATGTTTAGCGCTTCACGAACACAATGAAATTAGTGGCGCCCAAACTGTTATTCAGCACCTTTCTAATAATGAGCGTTGGGCATATATTTCAGATGCGGGGACCCCAGGGGTCTCAGACCCAGGCGCGAGACTAGTAAATGAAGTACAAAAAGCAGGGTTAAGAGTTATTCCCATTCCCGGGGCAAGCGCCGTATCAAGTGCGGTCTCGGCAGCAGGATCAGTAATGCATAACTCGGAAGGGCGCTTTCAATTTTTAGGCTTTTGGCCCAATAAGACTAAAGAGCGTGATGCTCTCATGCAGGACATTTCAGGCAGCAAAAAAGCAAGTATCTTTTTTGAGTCTCCGCATCACATTAAAGAAACACTTACATTGCTTGCAAAAAATTTAGATCCTGATCGTCAGCTTTTAGTCTGCCGCGAGCTAACTAAAAAATTCGAGCAGCTGGTAGCACTTCAAGCGCAAGAAATTGCCAACTGGCTCGAAGTGGCAGAAAGCCTTAAGGGTGAGTTTGTCATTGTGGTGGCAGGGCGCTCCCCCAGTAACGACGAGGCCCCCGAGCATTCATCCCTTTTACTATGGGCAAATGCACTAAGCCCTTACTTAGGCAGCAAAGAAATCGCTGCTGTTCTCTCGCAAACTTTAGGCCTCACTAAAAAAGAGGCCTACCAAATTGCGTTAGATGCAAAGGGTAAATAAACAGAAATAAAAAAGCTGGCACAAGGCCAGCTTTTGAATATGCGCTAAAGACTTATTTGGCGCCAGCAGCAGGAGCCACGGGCTCGGCAGCATCTTTAAAATTGAGTTGCGCCACTGGCTTAATGATTTGATCGGCAGACGCTGCTGAATCTGTACGCTTGCCATTGTTAACAAACACCATTAACAGCAAAATGATGATGAGTGGCACAAAAAAGCTTGCAAACACCATGATGATGAGTTGTTTTGGGGACTTAATTAGACTTCCGTGCTCGTTGCTCATAAGAATTTATCGTTTGACGGGTTTTAGGGTTGTTTTGTCGAGATTATAACTAGAGAGTAGGGGCTATAGGCACTTACAATAGAGGGGTAGCTAGTTTTTTCACTAGCGCCCGTAGCTCAGTGGATAGAGTATTGGCCTCCGAAGCCAAGGGTCGCAGGTTCGATTCCTGCCGGGCGCGCCAAAACTAGAGGGGTTTTTGACATACGTCATGCGACAAATCACGAAAACCGCTATCATTTGCACCTAACTTATTGATTCTTATCGTGTCTACACATCTAAATACCGCCCTTTCTGAGCCTTCCTTAACTAATCCTTTGCACCCAGAGGCCCCATTACCGCATCGAAAAATCATTCGAAGCTGGCTAATCCCGATGGCACAGGGCGAAACTGGGCGCGCAATCATGCTCTTGGCAATTGATGCCTTCCTATGGCTAGGCTGTATCGCAGGAACGATTTTCGTAGAGAATGTTTTACTCAAAATTGTTTTTGGTCTGATTGCTGGCTTTGTTACTGGCCGCATCTTTATTTTGGGCCACGATGCTTGCCATCAAAGTTTCACGCCAAATCGCGAACTTAACAAAGTGTTGGGTCGTATTGCGTTCTTGCCATCGCTTACGCCATATAGCCTGTGGGATGTTGGTCATAACGTTGTACATCATGGTCAAACCAATCTAAAGGGTTTTGACTTTGTATGGGCACCCTTATCAAAATCAGAATACGACGCGCTTTCCCCATGGCGCAAGGCTTTAGAGCGCCTTTACCGAAGCGGATGGGGCCCTGTTTTTTATTACCTCATTGAAATTTGGTGGAGACGTGAATACTTCCCAAATGCCAAAAACAAACCTGGCGATCGCCCTATTTTCTTAAAAGACAATTTGCTCGTTACTGCGTTTGCAATTATTTGGATTAGCTGCTTAATTGCTGGAGCCATTGCTACTGGACAATCCATTTGGCTTGGTTTGATCACTGGCTTTGCAGTTCCATTCCTCTTTTGGAACGGCATGATTGGTTTTGTGGTCTATGTACACCATACCCATCCAAAGGTTTCTTGGTATGACAAGAAATCGGAATGGTTACGCGCCCAGCCATTTGTATCCACAACCGTACATCTGACTTTTAACTGGATCTGGGGCAAATTGATGCACCACATCATGGAGCACACTGCGCACCATGTGGACATGAGTGTGCCCCTTTATCGCCTGCCAGAAGCCCAGCAGACCCTAGAAACCATCCTTCCTGAGCGTATTTTCATTCAGAAGTTCTCTTGGGGCTGGTATTTCGATACTGCGCGCAAATGCAAGCTCTACGACTTTGAAAACAAGGCTTGGCTAGACTTCGATGGCAACAAAACGGCTGATTCAGTCCGGGTTGTCCTCAGCCCAGCCCCAGCGGGACAAAACGGGTAAAATAGATCTCTGTATAAGATTTGCCTTACCCGGATTGCCCATGACTACCTCGACTCCAGCAGCTACCCAAGAAAACTCTCAGAGCTTAAAGTTTTGCTCTTCTTGCAGCCGTGAAAAACGACTTGAGGGTGGCACATGGATTCCGACAAGCAATCGCAAACAGCGCTGGATCTGCGCTAGCTGTTTATACAACCGTACGCATCGTACCGGCTCAGCAAAAACCTAAATTCAATTGAAGTAAAAAGTTAAGCGCCATCCCCCACATAGGGGTTGGTCTTACGCTCCTTTCCGAACGTAGACATTGGCCCATGACCAGGCACAAACTGAACATCATCGCCTAGTGGCCAGAGCTTGGTTTTAATCGCATTGATTAAATCGGCATGGTTGCCCCGCGGAAAATCTGTTCTGCCAATCGAACCGGCAAATAAAACATCGCCTACGATTGCTAAACGGTTTTCTTTGTCGAAAAATACGATGTGTCCCGGCGTGTGACCAGGACAATGAAATACCTCGAGATCAACATTACCAACGCTTACATGATCACCATTATTTAGCCAGCGGTCAGGCTCAAAAACTTTAGCGTGTCCAAATCCAAAACGCACCGTTTGCTCTGGTAATTGGTCAATCCAAAAACGTTCGTCTTCTTGTGGGCCCTCAATGGGTACGCCCAGTTGATCGGCCAAGTCCTTGGCGGCTGCGCAGTGATCAAGGTGTCCATGGGTTAGCAAGATCTTCTTAACCCTACCACCCATCTGTTTGACCCCCTCGAGGATTTTTTCAATATCACCGCCCGGATCAACTACGGCTGCCTCACCGGTCTCCTGACAAACCAAGATTGAGCAATTTTGCTCAAAGGGCGTAACGGGAACTATTCCTAATTTAATTGGCATACATACAAAATGATCAGTGCATTATTTGGGGGAAGCTAGTTTATGGGAGTCGTCATAAAATGCACCTAAAGGATAAAACAATGAATAGCCAAGATACATTTAAATTTGCAGAAACTCATGAGTGGGCCGATCAAGAGAGCGACGGGCTGGTGTGGGTTGGCATCAGCAATCATGCGCAAGAGGCTCTTGGTGATGTGATGTTCTTTCAAGCCCCAAAACTTGGACAACAAGTAAAACAAGGTGAAGCCATTGCTGTCGTCGAGTCAGTAAAGGCGGCTAGTGATATTCATGCGCCAATCAGCGGCGAGGTTGTTGCGCTTAATGAAGAAGTGGATTCATCGCCCGAGCTCTTGAATCAAAATCCATACGGTATTTGGTTATTCAAGATCAAACCCACTTCCGATGAAAGTCTTTCTGCAGAACTAAATCAACTCTTGAGTCTAGAAAAATATAGCGTAGGCCCTGGAGCCTAGTAACCAAGATCAATCAGATTGCAATAGGGTCGCGCTCAATTAACCAGCGAATACGGCCTTCTTTACTAATACGCCCCTGAGAGTTATCCCGCAAATAAAGGTCTATCGCCTCTAAAATTTCTTGCAGGTTTTTACGATCATCAGACTCCACTAGAAGTTGGGCGCGCTCCGAACCCGCCACTCGCATCACCGCCTTAGGGACTGGATCATAGACCCTAAGGCCTTTAGATATCAGGCCCCGGGACTTTAAATATGCCTTTAAAACACCCAGGAACTGGATGGCCTTATCCAGGCTTTTGGCCTCAGCATGGATGAGAGCCTGATAGGCAAATGGCGGCAGGCCCGCCTCTTTTCTTTCATTGGCTGTAAAGCTTAAAAAACCATCTACGTCGTGGCGCAACAAAAACTGAAAAACCGCCGACTCCGGAAACTGCGTTTCAATGTAAATAACGCCACCGGCTTCGCCATCCTTGCTCGATCGTCCAGCACGTCCGGCAACCTGAACTAACTGGGCAAATAATCGCTCTGCCGCCCTAAAGTCTTGAGAGAACAATCTACTGTCGGCATCCAATACAGCAACCAAACCAATGTTTTGGTAATCGTGACCCTTAGCAATCATCTGAGTCCCAACAACAATATCAACATTACCTTCGTGGATTTCCTGAAAGAGCTCTTCAGCACCCTTACTCTTTCTACTGGAGTCTGTGTCGACTCTCAGCACTCTTGCGCTCGGCCACATCTCCTCAATGGAGTCTTCGATCTTTTGTGTGCCTTGCCCCAATGTCTTTAAATCCGCATTCCCGCAATCTGGACAGTGATTGGGTATAGACTTAACCAAGCCACAGTGGTGACAACTTAAAACCGACTTTCTGCCTAAGGCTCCCGCTTTATGCAGGACCATATAAGAACTGCATTGCTCACACCTTGAAAGCCATGAGCAAGCGCCACAACTGAGAACTGGGGCGTAACCGCGACGGTTAATGAGTATTAGACTTTGCTGTTTATTTTCTAAATTCTTGCTGACTGCATTTGCAAGGGTTTTTGTAAGCAAGCTTTTGGATTTTGGCTTCTCACTATCGCCAGGGCTAAATTGCGTTTGCGGGTCCCGCGTATTGATCAAATGCACACTTGGCAAACTTGCGCCTTGTGCGCGCTGATCTAGGCGAATATATTCATAACGTCCAGCCTTGGCAGCCATCCAAGTCTCAAGCGATGGGGTAGCCGAAGCAAGCAAAATCGGAACCTTGAGATCATGGGCGCGCCAAATGGCTAGATCACGAGCAGAGTATCGAATACCATCTTGCTGCTTATATGAGGGGTCATGCTCTTCGTCGACAACAATAGCTCGCAGATTAGGCAGGGGCGTTAAGGCCGCTAATCTTGTGCCCAAAATAATTTGGGCTTTACCCGTCATCGCCTCATACCAAGCAATGCCTCTTACTTTTTCACTCACGCCACTGTGAAGTACAACCATTTTTTTATCTGGAAAGTAGGCGCGCACTCTGCGCTCTAATTGTGGCGTTAAATTTATTTCAGGAACCAAGAGCAATACTTGCGCACTTGCATCCTGCAAAACTCCACTCAACCAATTTAAAAATACGGCAGTTTTTCCACTACCAGTTTGTCCCTGCAAAAGAATCGCTTTGAATTCATTTGCAGGGAAATAGCGTAATTTTTCAAGCGCCAGTTTTTGCCCATCGTTTAAGAGGTGCTCATCAATAAATCCCTCGCTTACCTCTAGCAGATTTTTTTTCTTTTTCTTTTCTTCATCTGCGGCTAGCTTCTTGGGAATCTTTTCCCAGTCATCTGACTTTTTCCACATCTGGGGAATGGTGGGAATGATGGTCTCGCCAAGCGCATGAATGTAATACTGACTTGCAAAATTCATTAGGCGCAAAACAGCTGGGTCTAAAGGTGGTAGCGGAGCAACTTTCGATACGACCTTTAATTTATTTATTTCTAAATCAGAGTAAGCACTTACTTTTATTATCAATCCGATAAGTGAGCTACGTCCAAATGGCACCTCAACGATTGTTCCCACCTCCGGGAAACCCCCAAACAGCTCTTCGCTCCACAAGTAATCAAAACCCTGGGCAAGGGGCTTATCAACGATAACTTGAACTACGATTGGAGGGGGCATGATTTACTTCAAAACTCTATTTTGCTTGTGGATAAGTCTGTGGATATCATCAGAGGATTCTGATTTATAAGCTAATTTATCAGCTTTTGATTTTTGCACTCTTTTAAAGCTTTTTAGTAATTTTATATATAAATCAATGACTTATATTCGTATTCGAAAGTGAATTTTCATCTTTATTCGCAATCTCACTGAATTTCGAATATTCCCGCTATCTGTGCATAACTTTCATTAAAAATTTCAATGGCAAGTTAGCAATCACTCAGTATTATGACTTTGCCCTTAGAGCCCTTGAGCGATTAATGACCGCTTCCGAGAGAGCTGTGACACTTTCGGGTGGGGTGAACTGAGAAATTCCATGCCCCAAATTAAAGATATGTCCGTCTAGGGGATGTAGGCCTGATTTAAGCGCAGGGGCACTCGCCAAATCCTCCAAAAGAAGGTTGGCTTGCTCTGCAATTTGTTTTGGCTCTGAGAACAGAATAAGAGGGTCTAAATTGCCCTGTAGTGCTAATGGCTTGTTCAAGGCGAGCAATTGTTTTCTTGCGCGACTAAGTGACATTGTCCAATCGATAGCAATAACGTCAGCGCCAACTTGTGCCATGTCATTTAGCCAAATTGCACCGCCTTTAGTAAACATGATGACTGGAATTTTTCGTCCCTCATGCTCGCGTGGCAATAAAGCAATTACTTTTTGCATTGATGCCAAAGACATCTTTTGATACCAACCGTCTGGAAGCATTCCGCCCCAGGTATCAAAAATCATCAGCGCTTGCGCGCCAGCTTTTACTTGCTCAATTAAATAAGCAGCAACAGATTGTGCGTTGATGTCTAAGATATGCTGCATCAAATCGGGACGACTAAACATCATGGTTTTAGCATGACGAAAATCATCTGCGCTGGAGCCGTCAATCATATAGCAGGCCAATGTCCAAGGGCTTCCGGAGAAACCAATCAATGGTACGCGCTGTTTACCATCCTGAATAAGGGCCTTACGAATTTCTGAAACAGCATCAAAAACATATGTAAGCTGATCCATATCAGCAATGCGCAATTTCTTAACCGCTTCTTCAGTACGAAGAGGATGTTCAAAGCTTGGGCCTTCGCCAGCAGTAAATTTCAAACCCAATCCCATGGCATCAGGAATAGTCAAAATATCGGAGAACAAGATCGCCGCATCCAAAGGATAGCGATCTAAAGGCTGAAGGGTTACTTCGGTAGCGTATGCAGGATTTTTTGCGAGCCCTAAAAAACTTCCAGCTCTAGCGCGAGTAGCGTTGTACTCGGGGAGATATCGGCCGGCTTGACGCATGAGCCAAAGCGGCGTTTGATCAACCGCTTCGCCCAGGCAGGCCTTTAAAAACCGATCATTTAACAGCAAGGAGATGACCGGCTATTACTTTTTACGACGGAAACGAGCAATAGCAGCCAACTGTGCCGCCGCCATTGCAAACTCAGATTGGGCCAAAGCCAAATCAAAGTCGGTGCCACGGTTTTGCATAGCTTCTTCAGCGCGTTTCTTGGCTTCAATAGCTTTAGCTTCATCAAGATCGTGTCCGCGAATAGCAGTGTCTGCCAATACGGTAACGCGATCAGGCTGAACTTCTAAATAGCCACCCGCCACGAAAACAAACTCTTCATCCCCATCAGCTTTTTCAATACGAACTGAGCCTGGACGAATACGTGTAATCAAAGGAGTGTGGCCGCGCAAAATGCCGAGCTCTCCACTTTCGCCAGGAAGCGCAACAAACTTGGCTTCCCCGCTGAAAATAGACTGCTCAGCACTTACTACATCGACGCGTATGGTTGACATAATTTCCCTAGATTAAAGCTTCTTGGCTTTCTCGATGGCTTCATCAATTGAACCCACCATATAGAACGCTTGCTCAGGCAAGTGATCCAATTCGCCGCTGCAGATCATTTTGAAACCACGGATAGTTTCTTTCAATGGGACGTATTTACCTGGTGAACCAGTAAACACTTCAGCAACGTGGAAAGGCTGCGACAAGAAGCGCTGAATCTTACGTGCACGAGATACGGCTAATTTGTCTTCTGGTGACAATTCGTCCATACCTAAAATTGCAATAATGTCGCGCAACTCTTTATAGCGCTGCAATGTCATCTGTACTTCGCGAGCAACGTCGTAGTGCTCTTGACCTACTACTTGTGGATCAAGTTGACGGCTGGTTGAATCCAATGGGTCAACCGCGGGATAAATACCCAAAGCAGCGATGTCACGGGACAACACAACTGTAGAGTCTAGGTGCAAGAAGGTTGTCGCTGGTGATGGATCCGTCAAGTCATCTGCAGGCACGTAAACTGCCTGGATAGAAGTAACAGAGCCGGTCTTAGTTGAAGTAATACGCTCTTGCAGCTTACCCATTTCTTCTGCCAATGTAGGCTGGTAACCCACAGCAGATGGCATACGACCGAGCAACGCAGATACTTCAGTACCGGCTAGTGTGTAGCGATAAATATTGTCAACGAAGAATAAAATGTCACGGCCTTCGTCACGGAATGCTTCGGCCATTGTCAGGCCAGTCAATGCAACGCGTAAACGGTTACCAGGAGGCTCATTCATCTGTCCAAATACCATTGCCACTTTATCGACAACGTTTGATTCTTTCATCTCGTGGTAGAAGTCATTACCTTCACGAGTGCGCTCACCAACACCAGCAAACACAGATAAACCTGAGTGTTGCTTAGCGATGTTGTTAATCAATTCCATCATGTTCACGGTTTTACCAACACCCGCTCCACCGAACAAGCCAACCTTACCGCCCTTAGCAAATGGACAAACTAAGTCAATCACCTTAATACCGGTTTCTAACAAGTCAACAGATGGTGAGAGTTCATCAAACTTTGGTGCTGGCTGGTGAATAGCGCGACGCTCTTGAGTAGCAATTGGGCCTGCATCATCAATTGGGCGCCCTAAAACGTCCATAATACGGCCGAGGGTTGCTGGACCAACAGGAACAGAAATAGGAGCGCCTGTAGATTTCACTTCCATGCCTCGACGCAATCCATCGCTAGCGCCCATGGCAATTGCTCGAACTACGCCATCACCAATTTGTTGCTGAACCTCAAAGGTCAAACCTTTTTCAGCAAATGATTTTTCGCCGCTCTCAACCAATGTCAACGCATCATAAATGTTTGGCATTTTGTCGCGTGGGAACTGAATGTCCACCACTGGACCAATACACTGCACGATATTTCCGTTACTCATCGCATTTCTCCGCTTTTAATTCCTGAATTCTTTCGTATTCTTAAACGCTGACCG
>CANBSM010000104.1 GCA_947372155.1 Burkholderiaceae bacterium | reverse complement strand
AATTATTTTTTTGCTCCAGGCTTTGGATGTAAAAAAGCCTGGGTCTAGCATAGCCGCTATAGATCTCATCGCTTGATTAGATTGGGGCCAGCAGAAGAAAATGGAAAGCGATACCAGTCACTTGAAACATTCCAGTCTCGATTATTCAGCGCATTAACCTGAAACGGTTTTGGCAGCTTACTAAGATCCAACGTCATACGCAGGGCTGCGGTGTAAGACCGACCGGGGTCGAGCTGAGCATTGTCCATGACTCGCCATCCACCAACACTACCAACCGCTTGCAATGCCTCAGAAATCGTTTTGGCGGAAAAGGTGAAGCCTTCTGAGGCGATTCGATACTGCTGTGTCAGCGGTTGATATGAAAGACGCGTTTGCCTTTGTACGAGTGTGGATTTTTCATCAAACCAATACCAACGTGATCGCGTTAAATCAAACTCCGTTTGGAAATACAGAACGACGCCTTTTTGAACCGCATCCTCTAATCCTGGTGATAACTCAATCTGAAAACCGGCATTAATAAGCCAGTCGTTATCCACCTTCTCCAATTCAAAGGACTTGATCTTGATACCTTCTGCACTCACGGTTGTTGAAAATATGCCCAACACCATCAGGAACAAAAAGAGGAATTGTTTAATGCTTCGGCTCATGGCCCATTTTTCTTAAACAAAGCATAGTAGAAACCGTCATTTAACTCGCCAGGCAAAACCTGCCCCGGAGCGCCTAATCGTAACGCATTGGGGTGCCGTTCGGCAAACCATATGGCCTGCTCTTCGCCTTCCTCAGGAAATATGGAGCACGTTACGTATAACAGCGTACCGCCTGTTTTAAGCATTTTCCAAGCCTGCATCAAAATAGCCCGCTGTCTTTCTTGAAGTGCCTTGATATCTGCTTCACGCCTTAGGAATGGAATGTCTGGATGGCGAGATACTATTCCCGAGGCTGAACAAGGGGCATCGAGAAGAATCTTGTCAAAAAGAATGCCGTCCCACCAAGCCGCTTTTGAGGCATCGCCACGTAACACTCGTACTTTCTCGGAATGCAAGCGAAGACGGTCCAAGTTGCCGCCAATTTTTCCAATCCGTTCGCCATCTAGCTCTAGAGCCTGCATTGAACAATCTGCGAGCTCCAATAAATGCGCTGTTTTGCCGCCCGGAGCAGCGCAAGCATCTAGCACCAACTCTCCTGCCTGAGGGTTTAATAGGATCGCAGCCAATTGCGCGCCCGCATCTTGTACAGATACAGCGCCAGTATAAAAACCAGGCAGGTCAGAAACCGGCACCGCTTCAGGCAACAGTAGGGCGCAAGGCAATTGAATACCAGCCAATTCATCTATTGGTTTGGATGTAACTCCATTCTCAGCCAATACGGATTGATATTGTTCGCGCGTGTATTGCTTTTGGTTCACGCGCAGAATTAATGGTGCGCGCTTGGCTTGTTGAAACAAAATAGATTGCCATATTTTGGAGTAATTGCGCTTCAGGTTCGCTCGCCACCAAGCAGGGACATACATTGCAATTGGGTCGGGCGGAAAATGCTTCTCACCCTCGGGCGGTTGCACTAAAAGACTTACCTTACGCAGGACTGCATTTACCAAACCTTTGGCATACATGGTTTGGTCATATTCACCACAGGCTTTCACCGCCTGATCAACAATCGTGTGAGCCGGATAGCCTTTGCTCTCAGTTGTATCTTGCAAAAATAATGCGATTGCAACGCTGAGCAAGTGATCGACTTCTGGTGGAGGCGTTTTAGGAATAAATTGTTTGATCAATTCATGAGAGCGCACCCATTTACGAAGCGCATCAAAGCTTAGGCTCTGAACAATGGGGCGCTCATGGGGCTCTAGTTGATCCAAAACTTCTGTAAGCGATCTTCCATCCATTACCTCGCTGATCGCTTGTGCGGCAATAGTGATTGCTTCGGAAAGCGGAAGGCTGCGGGGTGTTTTTTGATCGGTCAAATTAATTTGCTCCGGGATATATCCCGTTTTTTGCCATACTCATAAGGCGAGCCACCCGCTCTTCAGTAGGTGGGTGGGTTGAAAAAAGTTGCGCAAGGCCGCCAGCACTCAAAGGATTGAGAATCATCATCTGCGCTGTTTCAGGATGCTGCTCAACCGCTTGAAACGGAATGCCTTGGGCATAGTTATGAATTTTTTCTAAGGCCTGTGCGAGCGCCTCTGGATCAGCGCTAATTTCTGCGCCGCCACGGTCTGCCTCATATTCTCTTGCACGAGAAATGCTCATTTGAATCAAGCTTGCTGCGATCGGGGCCAAAATTGCCACCATCAAACTGGCTATGGGATTATTGGGCCTGCCCTCAGAGTCGCGACCACCAAAAAACATGGCAAAGTTAGCTAACGCTGAAATGGCTCCGGCCATTGTTGCAGCAATAGTCGAAATCAAAATATCCCGATGACGAACGTGGGCAAGCTCATGCGCCATGACGCCACGCAACTCACGGTTAGAAAGAATTTTCAGAATGCCAGTGGTTGCAGCAACCGAGGCATTCTCTGGATTACGTCCGGTCGCAAAAGCATTTGGCGCCTCTTCGTTAATCAAAAAAACTTTAGGCATTGGTAGGCCAGCCCTCTCGGACAACTCTTTCACAAGACCATAAAACTGAGGCGCAGACCTTTCATCGACCTGCTGCGCATTGGTCATCTTCAACACCATGGTGTCAGAAAACCAATAGCTGAAAAAGTTCATACCAACCGCCATGAGTAGGGCTAGTAACATGCCTTGCTCGCCGCCCAGCATGCCACCAACCACAATAAATAACGCAGTAATTGCTGCCATCAAAACAGCAGTCTTTGCAAAATTAAACATTTCTACTCCTTTGCCTGAAAGCACAACAATTTTTCACTAGCGCTAATCGACTGTAGGCAAGCTTTGGCATCCATTCTTTTGCCGCCTGGTTTTTGCATTTCTAAAACCTCAAGCACTCCTGCTCCACACTGAATATATACGCCATCATTACCAAGGCCCAAGACATCACCTGCAGCAGCCGTGGCGCTTGCAGCCTCATTACCCGCAAGCCTTGAATGCCAAAACTTGATTGTCTGTCCATGGCAATTGCTGCTTGCTCCCGGGAAGGGATTAAAAGCCCGAATATATTGATCAATTTCTTTCGCGCTTAGGCTCCAATCGATCTGGGCTTCGCTCTTGAGTATTTTTTCGGCATAAGTAATGCCATTTTTTTCTTGTGGCACTCGAGTTAATTCTTTGCCATGTTGCAAGTCATTTAAAACATTAACAATGAGTTTGGAGCCGAGCTGCGCCAATCGATCATGCAAACTGCCGCTGGATTCATCGCAGGCAATTTCAAGAGCTTCAACTAAAACGGTGTCGCCAGTATCCAAGCCGGCATCCATTTGCATAATACATACGCCCGTCTTAGCATCGCCTGATTGAATGGCCCGCTGAATCGGCGCTGCGCCACGCCAGCGAGGCAACAATGAGGCATGAATATTAAAGCTGCCATGTCTCCCTAGCCTCTCGCTAATATCCAAAATTTCTTGGGGCAAGATCAAGCCATAAGCTACCACTACCATTGCATCAAATTCAAGAGCGGATACATGCTCATAAGCCGCTTGTGCTTGGACTTGTTTTTGCGGATCACTATGGTTGCGTTTCAAGGTTTCCGGCTGCAACACAGGAATCTTTTTTTGTAAAGCAAACTCTTTAACTGGGCTGGGCTGCAGGTGCATACCCCTTCCAGCGCGACGATCAGGCTGCGTTAAAGCTAAAACAATTTCATGGCCAGCATCGTAGATTGCACGCATTGCTTGCGCAGCAAACTCAGGGGTTCCAGCAAAGACAATTTTCATTGGTGCGCTTAGCGCTGCCCTACTAATTCTTTAGCGCGCTTCTTCATTTTTTGCGAGATACGAGTTCTTTTGAGTATTGATAAGTACTCAACAAACACTTTTCCTTGCAAGTGATCCAACTCATGTTGCAAACAAACGGCTAATAAACCATCAGCCTCAATTTCAAATTCTTTGCCATTAACATCCAAAGCCTTGACTCGAATTTGAGAGGGTCTTTCAACTTCATCATAAAACTCTGGAACAGATAAACACCCTTCGCGCCAGTATTTTGTTTCAGGGCTTGCCCAAATAATCTCCGGGTTGATAAAAACCATCAGTTCGTTTTGATCATCAGATACGTCAATCACCACGATGCGCTCATGAACATCTACCTGCGTTGCTGCCAAGCCTACGCCAGGGGCCTCATACATTGTCTCTGCCATATCGGCGACGATTTTCTGAATGCGTGTGTCTACCTGCACCACGGGTTTAGCAACCTTGTGCAAGCGGGGATCTGGATAACAAAGGACGGTTAATAAAGCCATATAAGAATTATCCAACAGAGCTATCAGTCTGTCCCGATTGATCTAATTTCCCCACAAGACAAAATTGGTTTATGAAAACATCGCCTGCGCCAAGCTCCATTACCCGAATTGACCGTGGAAGCCCTCATTACCCGCCCCGCCTCCAGGATTTATACGATCCCCCAGCCTCACTCTATATATATGGCGATATTGGCCTACTAAAGCTGCCCATGATTGCCATCGTAGGCTCAAGAAGTGCCAGTCTAGATGGCTTAAAAAGTGCTCGCCTGTTTGCCCAGGCGCTCTCAAAAACAGGTCTTATGGTCGTTTCTGGCCTTGCAAAAGGAATCGATAGTGCCGCCCATCAGGCCACGCTGGAGCTTGGACCCCATCACCGTACCGCAGCCATTTTGGGAACAGGCTTAGACCTTGTATATCCCAGGCAAAACATCGCCCTATCTGCGGCCATAAGCCAGCAAGGTCTTTTGATAACCGAGCTTCCATTGGGGGTTGGGCCAAAACCATTTCACTTTCCCAGGCGAAATCGCATCATTGCAGCCCTAGCACTAGGAGTGGTGGTCATAGAGGCCGCAGAAAAATCAGGCTCCCTAATAACGGCTCGCCTGGCTACAGAGCTTGGAAGAGAGGTTTTTGCGCTTCCTGGGCCCATTCATAGCGAAAATTCTGCTGGTTGCCATCTACTTATTCAACAAGGAGCAAAACTAGTCTTTAGACCGGGTGATATTCTTGAGGAGCTTCGTTTTTAAAAAAAAACTGCATTTAAATAGCGTAAAAGTGGGTTTTTATCTCTAAATGGAGAGCATCAGTCTACCCAAAAATAGCAAAAAAAACGGGTTTTTGGACTTTTCCTGATTTATCGGTTAATAATAAAAAAGAGGTATGCAACTGGCCAAGTCCGATTTTGGTTTAAATTGGCCATCCGTTTTACCCCAAAAAAACATCATTTCAAGCTCAAATTTAGGCAAAACGCGTGGCAACTAAAGCAACTACCAAAAAAAGCAGCCCAAAGACTACCGCCGGGGATCACCCCAAGGCGCTCATCATTGCAGAAAAGCCTTCTGTTGCTAATGACATTGCCAAGGCCTTAGGTGGCTTTACAAAATATGAAGATTATTTTGAGAGCGAGAATTTCCTGATCTCTTCTGCAGTAGGTCATTTATTAGAAATCGCCGCCCCTGAAGAGTTTGACGTAAAGCGCGGCAAATGGTCATTTGCTAATTTGCCCGTGGTGCCCCCTTATTTTGATTTACGTCCGATTGCAAAAACAGAGTCGCGCCTCAAGGTACTGCAAAAACTAATTAAACGTAAAGACGTTACGGCGCTCATTAATGCTTGTGACGCGGGGCGTGAAGGTGAATTAATTTTCCGCTTAATTGCACAGCACGCAAAAGCATCACAATCCATCAAACGCTTATGGCTGCAGTCGATGACTCCAGCTGCTATTCGCGAAGGTTTTACTAACTTACGCACCGATGAAGATATGAAGCCTCTAGCTGATGCAGCACGTTGTCGCTCAGAAGCGGACTGGTTGGTTGGTATCAATGGCACGCGCGCAATGACCGCGTTTAACAGCAAGAGTGGTGGCTTCTTCTTAACGACTGTAGGTCGTGTGCAGACGCCCACACTTTCTATTGTGGTGGAGCGAGAAGAGCTTATTCGCAAGTTCCTCTCTAAAGATTATTGGGAAGTGAAAGCAGAATTTATCGCTGCTGCTGGCGTCTACGAAGGTCGCTGGTTTGATCCTAAATTTAAAAAAGATGTTGCCGAACCTGACGCACGCGAGAACCGCCTGTGGAGCGAGGCTGCAGCTCAAAGTATTGTGGCTGCATGCCGCGGCAAAAAAGCCAACGTCACCGAAGAAGCTAAGCCCGCTACACAGCTTGCTCCCCAGTTATTTGATTTAACCAGCTTACAACGCGAGGCAAATGCCCGCTTTGGGTTCTCTGCAAAAAATACATTAGGTCTTGCACAAGCTTTGTATGAGCGTCACAAAGTATTAACTTATCCACGTACTGACGCTAAAGCGCTTCCCGAAGATTATCTCGATACCGTTAAGCAAACCATGGAGAATCTTGCTGAACATTCGCAAGACTATCGTGCATTTGCTAAGCAAATTCTGAAAGGCGACCCAAAGGATCCGAAAGCTAAAGCAGGTTACGGCTGGGTCAAACCAAACAAGCGGATTTTTGATAACTCCAAAATTTCTGATCACTTTGCGATCATCCCAACATTAGAAACGCCTAAAACTTTAAGCGAGCCCGAAGCCAAGCTCTACGACTTAGTTGTGCGTCGCTTCTTGGCCGTGTTTTATCCTGCCGCGGAATTCCGCGTGACAACACGTATTACAGAGGTTTCTGGACACCACTTCAAAACCGAAGGCCGCGTTCTTGTAAACCCTGGTTGGCTGACGGTTTACGGCAAATCCAACCAAGCAGATGATGAGCTAGTTCCAGTGCAAGAGAGTGAATCAGTACAAACTGAATCTATTGCGGCCGTGCCATTAAAAACAAAGCCACCTGCACGCTATACAGAAGCAACCTTGCTGTCAGCCATGGAAAGTGCAGGTAAGTGGGTCGATGATGATGACATGCGCGAAGCCATGGCTGAAAAGGGCTTAGGTACGCCAGCAACTCGTGCCGCCATCATTGAAGGGCTGCTCGCTGAAAAATACATGGTGCGCGAGGCGCGCGAACTTATTCCAACAGCTAAGGCGTTTCAGTTAATGACTTTGTTACGCGGCTTAGATGTTGAAGAATTAACTCGCCCTGATTTAACCGGCAGCTGGGAGAACAAACTTTCTCTCATCGAGCAAGGCAAGATGAATCGCGACACCTTCATGCAAGAAATCGCGCAAATGACCCAGCGCATTGTGAAGCGCGCCAAAGAATACGACAGCGATACCATTCCCGGTGACTACGCCACAATGACCACGCCGTGCCCGCACTGCAAGGGTCCGGTAAAAGAAAACTATCGTCGTTTTGCCTGTGAAAAGTGCGGCTTTACTATCAGCAAAACACCCGGTGGGCGTGCTTTTGAATATCCTGAAGTGGAAGAGTTGTTGCGTGAAAAAACCATCGGACCTTTGCAAGGATTCCGCAGCAAAATGGGGCGTCCATTTGCTGCCATTATTAAATTAAGTGAAATTCCAGAGGATGACAAAGACTATCCAAACGCAGGCTTCAAATTGGAGTTTGATTTTGGAAATACCCAAGATGATGAAACTGAGGCAGTGGATTTCACTGGTCGTCAGGCTCTAGGTGTTTGTCCAAAATGCTCTGGAGCGGTATATGAAGACGGCATGCGTTATGTTTGTGAAAACAATACCGGCCCTAGTAAATCCTGTGATTTCAAAACAGGAAAAGTCGTTTTGCAACAAGAAGTTTCAGCCGAACAAGTTCAAAAGCTGCTAAAAGAAGGCAAAACGGATCTTTTAACCAACTTTAAGTCGAACCGCACTGGGCGTGGCTTTAAAGCTTATTTAGCCTTAGATTCAACGGGTAAGATTGGTTTCGAATTTGAAGCCAAAGCCCCTAAGGCTGATGGCGCCGCTCCAGCAAAGAAACGCTCTGGCGCAAGTGCAGCGACTAAGTCAGCAGCAAAACCTAAGCGCGCAAGCAAAGCAAAGTCATCCTCTAGCAGTTGAGCTGTAATCAGCTTAGCCGCTAGAGCAGACCATAAAATTCCTCGCGACCCTAGGGCGGTAGCTAAAAATATTCCTGGGCACCTAGTGAGCGCACCAATGATTGGCAATCGATCTCCAGCCACACATCGAATGCCAACATACTCACCAGCCTTGTGTAAGGCACGAAGATTGCCTCCTGGGTAATTCACCAAACCTCTAGCTTGCTCGCGATTGAAGTCATCACTTGTTTCTCTTGGGGCAAGATCATCCTCACCTTCATCAAAGCTTGAACCCACAATCCATCGATAGCTACCATCGTCGAATTGTTCCGCAGGCAAGCAATATCCATCTCCAGAGATACCCACACGCGGCAGTTTCTCAATCCAAGAATCTCCTTTCTGAATCGAGAAAATATTTAGCTGCCCACGAACAGGCCGCAAAGGTAAGCGAATGCCGACAGTAGCCATCAGCGCCTTAGCCTCCATCGCACAAGCTACAACAAGGTTATTTGCGGTAAGTATGGGTTGGTTTGAAGCATCAAATAAATGCCACTGATTGCCGCACTTTTCCAAACGCGCCACCCGAGTATTCCAAAGACAAGTTAGATTGCCTTGGTCTTGCAATAGCCGCTTGCTTGTTTCATGCAAATTTAAGCCGGCGCCGCGTGGCAGCCAAACACCACTTTGTTCAATGCCGCAAACCTTAGCAGCCTCTTGCGCATCCATAGGAATAGCCATGTCTCGATCAAGATCCAAAGAGCGGAGATACTCCGCTGTTTGGGTGCGATCAAAAATTTTATCTTTTTTTGTTGGCTGAAAAATTCCATGTGCTCGCCAAATATCTTTCCATCGAGCCTCTGCCAGCAAGAATGCAAGGCGCGTTAGACGCAATAAACGGGGAGAGCCTTTGCCAATATGCGGATGTGCAATGGCATAGGCATGGCTTGAACAGGCTGTGGCTGGGGATGATGCAGCGTCAACAATACAGACCGCTCTGCCGCGGGCGAGCAACTCATTGGCAATGGTTGCTCCGCAAATACCTGCCCCAATCACCACTATTTCATGGTGTTGGGGATCGGTCATTAGTAAATCTTAGTGAAATAAGTGTTACTGTTTACTACAGATTAAGCGTTGAGACGCTTCTCAATTTTTGAGCGCATTTCTAAGAGCTCTTTTGGCAAACGCTCGCCAAGATGCTCGAACAATTCAGTATGCAATTTCAACTCATTTTTCCAGTCTTCTACTTTGGCGTTGATTACCTTTTCAAATTTATCGACTGAGAAATCTAAGCCTTTCCAGTTCAAATCAGTGTGCTCTGGTGAGATGCCAAATACAGTTTCAACACCTTTTGCTGTGCCATCAGCGCGGCCCAAAATCCAAGCCAAAACGCGCATATTTTCACCGTATCCAGGCCAAACAAACTTGCCGTCGTCGCCTTTGCGGAACCAGTTAACACAATAGATCTTAGGCAATACAGCGCCTTCAGCTTCAAGCTTCTTGCCAATATTGAGCCAATGCTGGAAGTAGTCGCTCATGTTGTAACCAGCAAACGCAATCATTGCGAATGGGTCGCGACGAACAACGCCAACCTGGCCTGTAATAGCAGCAGTGGTCTCAGAACCCATTGTCGCTGCCATATAAACACCTTCTACCCAATCACGCGCTTCGCTAACGAGAGGCACGGTGGTTGAACGACGACCGCCGAACAAGAATGCATCAATCGGAACGCCCGCAGGATCATCCCACTTAGGATCAACAGCCGGATTATTTGTAGCTGCCATTGTGAAGCGAGAGTTTGCGTGAGCCGCTTTACGGCCCGCAGCACCATCGGCCGGAGTCCAATCCTTGCCTTGCCAGTCAATCAAATGTGCTGGTGGAGTTTCTGTCAAACCTTCCCACCAAACATCACCATCATCAGTCAAGCCAACGTTTGTAAAGATCACATCTTCATTTAGTGAATCGATGCAATTTGGGTTTGTTTGACGATTTGTTCCTGGAGCAACACCAAAATAACCAGACTCAGGGTTAATCGCAAACAGGCGAGTTTTGCCTGTGACAGGGTCTTTACGTGGCTTAATCCATGCAATGTCGTCACCAATAGTTGTTACCTTCCAGCCATCAAAGCCTGCTGGTGGAATCATCATTGAGAAATTGGTTTTGCCACAAGCAGATGGGAACGCTGCAGCTACGTGATATTTTTTTCCTTCAGGTGATGTAACACCCAAGATCAACATGTGCTCAGCAAGCCATCCTTGCTCGCGCCCCATATTGGATGCAATACGCAATGCAAAGCATTTTTTACCCAACAATGCATTGCCACCATAACCAGAACCAAAAGACCAAATTTCACGGGTTTCTGGATAGTGCACGATATATTTAGTTTTATTGTTTGGCCAAGCCATATCCTTTTCGCCTGGGCTCAAAGGCTTGCCCACTGTGTGAACACATGGAACAAACTCACCATCGGCGCCCAGCTGATCAATTACAGCCTTACCCATGCGAGTCATCAAACGCATGTTGATAGCAACATAAGGGCTATCAGACAACTCAACACCAATGTGCGCGATTGGTGAGCCGATTGGGCCCATGGAGAATGGCACAACATACATTGTTCTGCCGCGCATAGAACCATCAAACAGTGGCTGAAGGGTGGCACGCATTTCTTTTGGCTCAACCCAATTATTGGTTGGTCCAGCATCTTCTTGTTTAGCAGAGCAAATATAGGTGCGATCTTCAACACGTGCAACGTCATCAGGATCAGATAAAGCCAAGAATGAGTTTTTACGTTTTGCTGGGTTGAGGCGCTTAAATACTCCTGCCTTAACTAACAACTCACAAAGCTCATCGTACTCAGCCTGTGAACCATCGCACCAACGAATGGCATCAGGCTTAGTTAGGGCGGCAACTTCGCCAACCCACTCAATTAAACGCTTGTTTTTTACGTAAGCTGGCGCATTTACATTGATCTGGCCGCCGGTAGTTGAAGTCATATGTTTCCCTATGAAAGTTGAATTTTTTAATCCGTCAATTTTATCATTTTGGGTGACTTTTTACCTCCAACCCAACAGGGCACAAACCCTTTACTTGCCAATACAGAATTGGCTGAAGATTTTCCCCAAAAGGTCATCTGGAAGCAATTTTCCGGTGATTTCACCCAAGTGTTTTTGGGCCAAAGAAAGCTCTTCTGCAAACAATTCCAGCGAATTATTACCATTTGCTGCGAATTGCTCTGATTTTTCAATATGTTCGGCGGCGCGCTCTATGCAGTCCAAATGCCTCCTACGAGCCAAAATAGCGCCCTCTTGAGGCCCAGACCAACCCACAAGCTCTAGAATTTTCTGCTTTAGCTGCTCAATGCCGGCTCCGGTTTTGGCAGAAATCAATAAAGCCTCACCAGGCAAGGTTTTTAGTGATTCCTGAAGTAAATCTGCCTTATTCACAAGCTCAAGAACGGCACATTTAGGCGGCAACTCGTTCAAAATCTGGATTTTTAGGTCATCCTGCTGGGATCCAGTCTCAGCATCGGTCAGAAAAATCACCAAATCCGCCAAACGGATAGCCTCCCAGGACCTCTCTATACCCTTTGCTTCCACAACATCTGTTGTATCGCGCAAGCCGGCCGTATCAATTATGTGCATTGGCACGCCCTCGATGGTGATGCTTTCTTTGACTCGATCTCGCGTGGTTCCAGCAATAGGCGTAACAATGGCCACCTCTTCGCCGGCCAATCGATTTAGCAAAGAGCTTTTTCCGACATTGGGTGCACCAGCGAGCACCAGCTGAATGCCATCACGCAAAATTTTTCCTTGCTGAGCGCCCGCACGCAGCGTTTGTAATTTTTCCCTGACGGCGGTTAAGCGCTGACGCGCCTGAGCATTTTCTAAGAATTCAATTTCTTCTTCTGGGAAATCTAAAGTCGACTCAACCAATATTCGGAGTTGGGTGATTTCTTCAATGAGGTTGTTAATGTCGTCAGAAAAGGCGCCCTGTAAGGAGCGGGCTGCGCCGCGAACAGCGGCCTCGCTTTGCGCATCAATTAAATCCGCAATCGCCTCCGCCTGGGTTAAATCAATCTTATTGTTGAGATAGGCGCGCAGGGTGAATTCGCCTGGCTCCGCAATAACCAACCCCTCACCTTTGCCCAGCTGAAGACAGCGCTTCATCACCAACTCAAGAAGTTGTGGGCCACCATGACATTGAAGCTCTAAAACATCTTCCCCGGTAAAGGAAGCTGGCCCAACAAAATAAATTGCTATGAGCTGATCAATAGTTTGACCATCCTCATCACAGAGTGTTAATAAATTTGCTTGTCTTGCGGGAAGTTTTTTTTGAAAGAGGGCGCTCACAAGGCCGCCCAAGCTTTGTCCGCTGATGCGAATAACCCCGACACCCGCCTTGCCTGGGGCGGTTGCAACAGCAATGATGGGTAATTTTCTCGTCATCATTGCTGTCTATTTATTACTAGCGTGTTATGCCGCGTACAAATTACTTAGCGGGCTTTTTTCCAAACATCTGGTTAATCTGCCACTGCTGTGCAATAGATAAAAGATTATTAGTAACCCAATACAAAACCAGGCCAGCAGGAAAGAAGAAGAACATGATTGAAAAGACAATCGGCATGTACATCATCACTTTAGCCTGAATTGGATCCGGTGGAGTTGGGTTCAGTTTAGTTTGCACAAACATCGACACAGCCATGATGATCGGCAAAATGTAGTATGGATCAGGGACTGAGAGGTCATGGATCCACAAAACCCATGGGGCGCCACGCATCTCAACCGATGACAGCAGCACCCAATACAAAGAAATAAACACAGGGATCTGAATCACAACCGGTAAACATCCACCCAGCGGGTTAATCTTTTCCTTGCGATACATTTCCATCATGGCTTGATTGAGCTTTTGTGGTTCGCCCTTGTATTGCTCTTTCATAGCTACTAGGCGTGGCTGCACTTCTTTCATGCGGGCCATGGATTTGTAACTTGCAGCAGATAGTGGGAAAAACACCAACTTAATTAAGATAGTCAACAGGATGATTGACCAACCCCAGTTGCCGACATAACCATGAATTTTTTCAAGCAACCAGAAAATAGGCTTAGCAATAATGGTTAGATAGCCATAATCCTTGAGCAACTCAAAGCCTGGGGCGATCGTCTCCAAAACCTTTTCTTCTTGAGGCCCAACAAATAATCTGGCTTTTTCCACAACCGTTGCCCCTGGCGCAACGACACCGAGTGGTGTTTGCATACCAATTCGATACAGGCCGTTGTCTATTCTTCCAGCATAAATATCCCGCGCATCTTTGTCGCCTGGGATCCAGGCACTCGCAAAGTAATGTTGAACCATCGCGATCCAAGCTGGCTCACCAGCAGCGACTTGCGTCGGAATGGTAATTTTGTTTTTATCTATTGCCGAAAACTCGAGCTTATTAAACTTTTCTTTATCGGTATAGGCAGCAGGTCCAGTAAAGGTGCTGGCCGAGAAAGCGCCGCCAAATGGGCCGATTTTTTGCTCTTGCGAAGCATCGCGCACAATTTCTGTGTAAAGAACAAGGGGGTTGGGGTTATTGGTTGTTTGTGTAACGCGATGGCCAACATCAACAACATAACTACCGGGATTTAGGATGAATGTTTTTTCAAGCCTTACGCCATTACGCTCGCTGGTAAACACTGCAAATGGCCTGCCTGAACCATCTTTTCCCGATTGCACCAATTTAAATGTGCTTGTGTGATTTGGAAGGTCATTATTGTTTAAAGAAATTAGACCGGAGCGCGCAAAATATTTATGCGTTGGGTTGTATTGAAAGAGTTCGACTGGGTTTTTCTCAGCAGTTAGCTCTTTTAACAACTTGGCATCAACTACGTTCGCTCCGCTTGCGCTGATTTCCAGCACCAAAACATCGTTTTGCAACGTAAACTTTTCTGAGTTTTCTATCGTGCCACTAATAACAGCTGTCGTTACAGCAACAGCTGGTGTGCCTGCGGCCTGCGCTGGGACATCAACTTTGCTTCCTGGGGTGGGCTTGTCGGCCGCCACTGGGGCGCTCGCCGGAGCTCCACCAAACAAGGATGACTTGCCTTCATGAACCTGCCAATTGTTGTAGAGCATAAGACCCGACATCGAGAATACTGCCCAAAGAATTGTTTTTTTAAAGTCCATTTACATTCACTTAAGTTGGTGTTTTGTATCTTTTACAGCAGGATCATAACCGCCGTGTGACAACGGGTTGCAGCGCAAAATACGCCACGCCGTTAGACCAAAGCTTTTAATAAATCCGTAATGACTAAAGCAGTCACATGCATATTGCGAACAGCTGGGCACATACTTACAGTGCATACCTAAATATGGGCTTATAGCTAGTTGATATATTTTTACTAGCTTAATTGACGCATTATTTAAAGCTCGCACCTAAAGCAGCCCTGAAATTTGAGAGCGCAAAATTTCTTTTTCTTTTTTTCTGAGTCTGCCTCGAGTTTCGCGACCGATTGGTTTTTTGAGCTTAACCACTACATCTTTATTTAATGTACTGGCTTGAGCCATCCAAACCAATTCGCGAATCATTCGCTTTAGGCGGTTTCGATCAACCGCTCTTTTGGCTAACTTTTTTGCAACTGCAACACCCAAGTCAGGCTTAAAGCCCTCTTGAGTGGATGCAACATACATACCCCAATACAAACTTGTCTTGGGGCGTGCTTTTAGTAATTCAGAAATCCTTGCGCTATTCAATGGCTAAATTAAACAGCCAAACGCTTGCG
>CANBSM010000103.1 GCA_947372155.1 Burkholderiaceae bacterium | reverse complement strand
TGCAACTGCAACACCCAAGTCAGGCTTAAAGCCCTCTTGAGTGGATGCAACATACATACCCCAATACAAACTTGTCTTGGGGCGTGCTTTTAGTAATTCAGAAATCCTTGCGCTATTCAATGGCTAAATTAAACAGCCAAACGCTTGCGACCTTTTGCACGACGAGCATTTAAAACTGCACGTCCGCTTTTGGTTTTCATGCGAATACGGAAGCCGTGTGTGCGCTTGCGACGGGTTACTGAGGGTTGGTAAGTTCTTTTCATGTTCGATCCCTGGAAAACCAAGTATTTTCCTTGTTGCAGAGCAAAAGGTCAATCTATCTTGATGAATATGTAGGTGTTTTTCTCTATTTTTGATTAAATTTCTCTTAAATCATTAATTTAAATGGAGATTTTTCTATTATTCACAAGTTATCCACAGCTTTTCCACGTTTTTGTTGCTTGTGGATAACTTTGGAGCATCGCTACAATGGATCCTCCAAAAATATGAGCAACCTACACAATCCTCCCGCCTTGAATTCAATTAGCCCACTGGGGTTCTGGGATGATGCTATCGGCATTTTATCCCGCGAACTGTCACCCCAACAGTTTAAAACATGGATTCAGCCCCTTACTTTATTGTCTTTTATTGAAAGTGATGACTCACTAACAATTGGGGCACCCAATCGATTTAAATTGGATTGGACTAAAAAGACATTTGCAGACCGATTCCAGGAGTTGGCCTCCCAGTATTTTGGTCGCCCCATTAATGTAGCTTTTACTTTGGCGATTGAAGGTGGCACAACAAATGTTGCGCCCACCATAACAATAGAAGAGCCTTTAGAAAAAAATATCTCTAATGAGGTTTTGGAGCCGAGCATCTCGGTCGAAGAGAGCGCTTTTGAGATTGAGGACCATTCCAAACTCAACCCAAACCTAACTTTTGAAACATTTGTTACGGGCAAAGCCAACCAACTGGCCAGGGCCGCATCGATTCAGGTGGCTCACAACCCCGGCACCTCCTACAACCCCATGTTCTTATACGGTGGCGTGGGTTTAGGTAAAACCCATTTAATTCACGCTATTGGCAACCACCTCTTAAAAGAGAAGCCTAACGCCCGAATTCGTTATATCCATGCAGAACAGTATGTTTCCGATGTGGTTCGCGCTTATCAACAAAAAGCGTTTGACCGTTTTAAGCGCTACTACCACTCCTTAGACCTCTTACTAATTGACGACATTCAATTCTTTAGTGGAAAGTCGAGAACTCAGGAAGAGTTTTTCTACGCTTTTGAGGCTTTATTGAGCAATAAAGCCCAAGTCATTATTACTAGCGATACCTACCCAAAAGAAATGGCAGGCATCGATGATCGTCTCATTTCCCGCTTTGATTCTGGACTAACGGTTGCAATTGAGCCGCCAGAACTAGAAATGCGTGTAGCCATTTTGATGAAAAAAGCGGTTAGTGAAGGCATCCCTATGAGCGAGGATGTTGCGTTCTTTGTGGCGAAGCATTTACGATCAAACGTTCGCGAGCTAGAGGGGGCCTTGAGGAAGATTTTGGCGTTTGTACGCTTCCATGGCCGCGAAGTCACGATTGAGGTGGCTAGAACAGCATTAAAAGACCTGCTCTCTATCCAAAACCGTCAAATATCTGTCGATAACATTCAGAAGGCAGTTGCTGATTTTTACAGCATCAAGGTCGCAGACATGTATTCTAAAAAGCGTCCAGCCAATATTGCACGTCCCCGCCAAATTGCGATGTTTATGGCCAAAGAGTTGACACAGAAAAGTCTTCCGGAGATTGGTGAATTATTTGGTGGCAGGGACCACACAACCGTGCTTCACGCCGTTCGCAAGATTGCAGATGAACGAGCTCATGATGGGCAGTTAAATCACGAAATTCACGTGATTGAGCAAACCCTAAAGGCGTAGTTTTTTGCCTGTGGATAAGTTTGTGGACAACCCTAGGGATAAGTTTGGGGATTAGATGTGGATAAATTGTGGAAAGAGTCAGCTTCATGCAAAAATAGGGTGTTGATGAAAAGTTATCCCCGTTTTATGCAGTGCTTATACAAGAGTTTTCCACAGGTTTTTTGGTCTTCAATGTGTTGTTTTGTAAGGGGTTTTTGACTTATCCACGGAATTTCAAGCCCTTATTACTATTACTACTAAGATATATACAAGGATTTAAAAGCAATGCAACTCGTTAACACTTCTCGCGATAGCCTACTAAAACCTCTACAGGTTGTTAGTGGAATTGTTGAACGCAGACATACACTGCCAATTTTGGCAAACCTCTTATTTAAAAAAGTTGGAGAAAAGGTTTCATTCATCTCTACTGATATTGAAATTCAAATTACGACTAATGCCAACTTTGGTGTTGGCACAGAAGATGTAACAACTACAGTTGCCGCTAGAAAACTTTTAGACATTTTGCGCGCGCTGCCAGAGGGCCCAGTATCTTTAAATCTTAAAGACAATAAAATGGTGGTGCAGAGTGGCAAAAGCCGCTTCTCATTACAAACACTTTCTGCAACAGAGTTTCCGGTGATGCAAAGCGTTGGTGAAGTGACTGCTGCTTGGAAAATGTCGCAAAAAAGCTTTCGTCAATTAATTAGCCAGGTACATTTTTCAATGGCTCAACAAGATATCCGTTATTACTTGAACGGGATGTTGTTGGTTATTGATGGTAAAGAGGTGGTTGCGGTAGCAACCGATGGTCACCGTCTTGCTTACTCCCAAGTTGAGTTAATCGAGGCTCCATCAGGATCTGGTCAAAAGCAAGAAATTATTATTCCTCGCAAAACAATCCTTGAGTGCCAGCATTTACTCGAAGACTCTGATGAGCCTCTAGAAATTAGTCTTACTGCAAACCAAGTTAAATTTTCTTTTGGTGATATTGAGTTAATTTCAAAATTGGTTGAAGGGAAGTTTCCAGATTTCCAGAGGGTAATTCCAAAAGGGCAAAAAAATTCACTCGTTGTTGGACGTGATTCGCTGCAATCAGCTCTTCAACGTGCAGCTATTTTGACAACAGATAAATTTAAAGGTGTTCGTTTTTCCCTGTCACCCAACCGCATCACAATTCAATCCACTAATGCTGAGCAAGAAGAGGCTCAAGAGGAGATTGAAACTGAGTATGCTGGGGATGCAGTGGAAATTGGATTTAATGTCAGTTACTTACTTGATGTTTTATCTAACCTTAAGAATGAAAAAATTCAAATTAGTTTGGGTGACGCAAATAGTAGTGCTGTGATTACTCTGCCTGGCTCAGAGAGCTTTAAGTATGTTGTGATGCCAATGCGTATTTAACTTAGAAAAAAATGACTGAAGAAAAAAAAGTAGTAGAGCAGTACGGCGCTGCATCGATTCAAATTCTAGAAGGCCTTGAGGCTGTTCGTAAACGCCCAGGCATGTACATCGGAGATACCTCTGATGGAACAGGCTTGCACCACCTTGTTTTTGAGGTTTTAGACAACTCAATTGATGAGGCTTTAGCGGGTTACTGCTCTGAAATTACTGTAGTTATTCAAACTGATAACTCCATTTCTATTGTTGACAATGGCCGCGGTGTTCCAACAGGAATTAAATACGACGACAAACATGATCCAAAAAGAAGTGCCGCTGAAATCGTCATGACTGAGTTGCATGCAGGCGGCAAGTTCGATCAAAATAGTTATAAAGTTTCAGGCGGTTTGCATGGTGTGGGTGTTAGTTGTGTGAACGCCTTATCTAAATGGTTGAAATTAACCATCCGTCGCGATGGTAAAGCGCATTACATGGAGTTTGCGCGCGGCGTTATTCAAAATCGTAATGTTGTTGATGAAGATGGTGTTTTGGTTTCTCCAATTACCGTTACCGGTGATACAGAGCTTTCTGGAACAGAAGTGCACTTTCTTGCTGACGAAGATATTTTTGGAAACGTAGAGTTCCATTATGAAATTCTTGTTAAACGTATTCGCGAACTATCATTCTTAAATAACGGCGTACATATCAAACTCATTGATCAGCGTACCGGTCAAGAAGAAGATTTTGCTTTCTCTGGCGGCGTTAAAGGGTTTGTTGAATATATCAACCAAACCAAGAATGTTCTACATCCTAATATTTTTTATGCTGAAGGAAATCGCCCCTCAGATCTAGGCGGTCAAATTACTGCTGAAGTATCTATGCAGTGGAATGATAGTTTTAGTGAGCAAGTGCTTTGTTTCACCAATAACATTCCACAACGCGATGGCGGAACACATTTAACTGGTTTACGTGCTGCAATGACTCGCGTCATCAATAAATATATTGATGAGAACGAAGTTGCCAAGAAGGCAAAAGTAGAGATTTCTGGTGACGATATGCGCGAAGGCTTGGCCTGCGTTTTGTCGGTTAAGGTTCCAGAGCCAAAATTCTCCAGCCAAACAAAAGATAAATTAGTTTCCAGCGAAGTGCGCGGACCTGTTGAAGAAATTGTTGCTGAGGCTTTGAGCGCTTATCTTCAAGAGCGCCCAGCAGATGCCAAGATTCTGTGCGGCAAAATCGTTGATGCGGCCCGTGCTCGGGAAGCGGCGCGTAAAGCGCGTGACATGACAAGGCGTAAGGGTGTGTTGGATGGTCTTGGCCTACCTGGTAAGTTGGCTGACTGCCAAGAAAAAGACCCAACCAAATCCGAACTCTTTATTGTTGAGGGAGATTCCGCGGGTGGCTCTGCCAAACAAGGGCGTGATCGCCGCTTCCAAGCAATTCTTCCTTTAAAAGGAAAAATTCTGAACGTTGAAAAAGCACGTTTTGACAAAATGCTTGCTAGCCAAGAGGTGGTTACCTTAATTACTGTTCTTGGCACTGGAATCGGTATCGAAGAATACAAAGCAGATAAGCTTCGTTATCACCGCATTATCATCATGACCGACGCGGACGTCGACGGTAGCCACATTCGCACGCTGTTATTAACCTTCTTTTATAGACAGATGCCTGAGTTAATTGAGCGCGGCCACATCTATATTGCTCAACCACCACTTTACAAGGTAAAGTTTGGCAAGAATGAGCAATACATTAAGGATGACAACGAGCTAAATCAGTTGTTGTTAAAAATCGCACTAGAAACCGCATCCCTACAAACACCGTCAGGTGAGGTTGTTGAGGGTGAAGCGTTAAATGAGTTGGCAAAACACTATCAAGTAATTCAGTCGATTGTTGACCGCCTATCACGCACTATTGATGAAGATGCTCTGCGCGCAATTGCTTCTGGAACGCCATTAAACCTGGATACAGAAAAATCAGCCAATGAATCTGCTGATCGTTTAAGACAAGCGCTTGCAGACTCTTTAAACCCTTTGGCCTTGCCACCAGAAATCATTGTGCAAAAAGAAGATCGCACCGAGCGCTTCCGCTTGTTACTATCCCGCCGTATCCATGGAAACTTGAAGCTGTCTTCCATTAACTCAGACTTTGTTCATGGCGACGACTACCAAAGTCTTGCAAATGCCGCAGCTGTTTTGTCAGGCAAGGTTGTAGCGGGCTCCAAGGTTCGTCGTGGTGATCCAGATAAAAACCAAAAAGAACAAACCATTGGCGACTTTAGGGCCGCTTTTGCTTGGTTATTGTCTGAGGCAGAGCGTGTGCTTAGTCGTCAGCGCTATAAGGGTCTGGGCGAGATGAATCCATCACAGCTTTGGGAAACCACTATGGATGCAAGCTCAAGAACGCTATTACAGGTAAGAATTGAAGATGCAATTGCCGCAGACCAAGTCTTTACTACATTAATGGGTGATGAGGTTGAGCCTCGCCGGGCATTTATTGAAAAGAATGCTCTTATTGCCCGCAATCTAGATGTTTAATTTATGACATCCAAAAAATTAAAACCACCTAAGGTGGACCGGTCTTCAATTGTTGTGAAATCTTCACCCATTCATGGAAAAGGTGTCTTTGTTGCTAAGCCCATCAAAAAAGGACAAGCAATTATTGAATACAAGGGTGAGCGCATTAGTTGGAAGTTGGCCGAGAAGCGCCACCCACACGACCCCAAGGACCCCAATCACACCTTTTACTTTTCATTAGAAGATGGTCGTGTAATTGATGCTAAGTATGGCGGCAATGCTGCGCGCTGGATTAATCATTCATGCAAACCTATTTGCGAAACTCGAGAAGACACCTTTAATGGTGAGCCAAGAGTCTTTATTTATGCAAAGCGCGCTCTTGAGGTTGGTGAGGAATTGTTTTATGACTACTCACTCGACATTGAGGGGAGGATTACCAAGCAAATGAAAAAAGATTACGAATGTCGTTGCGGCGCTAAAAAGTGCCGCGGCACCATGCTTGCAACTAAAGATAAGTAAAAATAACTTTCATGTTGTTTGTAACAATTCAAGAGTTAGAGGCCGCCATTAACTACTGGCGCAGCCAGTCTCCCTCTGAAGGCGACGAGTTGCGACTCTGCCCTGAAGCGGCCGCTCTAGCAAAACCCTATGCGTTAATGATTGTCCAAGGCTCCCAGAGGGTGCCGATGGATGTCTTGGATGAGTTGGCTCGTTCAGCTATCCAACAATTTAAAAAAATTTCCTAATCCCTTTTGTTTGTCTGCCCCTGAATTTTTAGGGTTATTGCTATATAAAGCCGCGCTATCTTGGGGTATTCTCATATTCTTGCTCCCAAGTAGGGGGTAGAGGGTATGAGATTGCAAGAAACAATATTAAAAACAATTGGACTGGGTAAATCTTTTAAAGGGTTTTCTGCGGTCACCGATGTGAACCTAGATGTCGCCCGGGGAAGCATTCATGCTTTGATTGGGCCCAATGGGGCTGGCAAGACAACCTGCTTCAATTTACTAACTAAGTTTTTGGAGCCCAGTAGCGGCCAAATCTTATTTAATGGTTTTGATATTACTAATGAGGCCCCCGCACAAATTGCGCGACGGGGCATCATTCGCTCTTTTCAGATCTCTGCTGTTTTTCCACACTTAACCGTTATTGAAAATGTTCGCGTTGCACTGCAGCGCGGATTGGGCACCGAGTTTCATTTTTGGAAGTCCGGCAACTCCTTAAACGTGCTTAATGAGCGTGCCCTAGAGCTTCTTCATGAGGTTGGCCTGGAAGACTTTGCCAACGAAGAAACACTCAATCTAGCTTATGGCCGTAAGAGGGCGCTCGAGATAGCAACTACCTTGGCTATGGAGCCAGAGTTGATGCTCCTGGATGAGCCTACTCAGGGCATGGGGCATGAAGATGTTGAGCGCGTAACAGAGTTGATTGATCGTGTGGCTAAGGGCCGCACCATTCTGATGGTTGAACACAATATGAAGGTCGTTTCTTCTATTGCCGACCGCATTACTGTTTTGCAGCGCGGTTCTGTACTGGCCGAGGGTTCTTATCATGAGGTTTCAAACAACCCACTGGTTGTTGAGGCTTATATGGGTAGCCATGGGGGAGACAACCTATGAGCACTATGGCGTTAGAGGTTAAAAATTTAGAGTCTTGGTATGGTGAATCCCATATTCTGCACGGTGTAAATTTTGCCGTCCGCGATGGCGAGGTCGTTACTCTGCTAGGAAGAAATGGCGCCGGTCGAAGCACCATTCTGAAGACTATCCTTGGATTAACTAGCAAAAGAACTGGCTCTGTGGAGGTTTATGGAACGCAGACTATCTCCATGCCCACTTATAAGATTGCTCGCCTAGGGGTTGGTTTTTGCCCGGAAGAAAGAGGTATTTTCGCAAGCTTGAGTACAGAAGAAAACCTGTTGCTCTTGCCGGAAATTGCGCCTGGGGGCATGGGTTTAGACGAGATATACGAAATGTTTCCAAATCTCTATGAGAGAAGAAATAGCCCCGGCACCCGCCTATCTGGTGGTGAGCAGCAAATGCTGGCAATGGCACGAATTTTAAGAACGGGCGCAAAACTGTTGTTGTTGGATGAGATTACTGAGGGATTGGCGCCTGTGATTGTGCAAAAGCTCGGTGAAGTGGTTACTAGCTTGCGCAACAAGGGCTTCACGATCGTGTTGGTTGAACAAAATTTTCGCTTTGCTGCACCCTTGGCGGATCGGCATTATGTGGTTGAGCACGGAAATGTAGTTGAAGTGGTGCAACAAAGTGAGCTTGCCCAAAAAGCAACTCTATTAAATCAGTATCTTGGTGTTTAGTGGTTTTCTATAGGAGATAGGAATGAAGTTAAAGCAAATAACCGCATCACTGGTAGCCGCAACGATGTTTGCGTCAAATCCAGTTTTTGCCCAAACAGGATCCAAGGTGAGTGGCGATGTAGTCAAGATCGGTGTATTAACTGACTTGTCTTCCACCTATTCTGATTTGGCTGGTCCGGGCGCAGTCATTGCCGCAAAAATGGCAATCGCAGACTTTTCGAAAGACGGCACCGTCATTGGTAAAAAGATTGAGCTCGTAAGCGCTGATCACCAGAACAAGGCTGACATTGCCGCTAACAAAGCGCGCGAATGGTACGACAAAGATGGTGTGGATGTGATTGTTGAATTAGTTTCGACTAACGTTGCCTTGGCTGTGATGGAAGTGGCAGAGCAAAAAAACAAGATTACCTTGGTTTCTGGCGCAGGCTCTTTAACCATTACCAATGAAAAATGTACGCCAAACAATGTGCACTGGGCTTATGACACATATGCCCTGTCAAATGGCACAGGTAAGGCAGTTGTAAAACAGGGCAAAAAGAATTGGTACTTTATTACTGCCGACTATGCTTTTGGTGCAGCTCTTGAGAAAGATGCGACAGCTGTTGTCACTGCAAATGGCGGTAAGGTTTTAGGCACCAGCAAACACCCATTCCCTAACAGCGACTTCTCTTCATATCTTTTGAAGGCACAAGCTAGTGGTGCCGATGTGGTTGCGCTTGCCAATGCTGGCCAAGACACCATCAATACTGTTAAACAAGCTTCCGAGTTTGGGATCAACAAAAAACAAACCGTCGTTCCTTTGTTGATGTTTATCTCCGATGTGCATTCTTTGGGTTTGCCTGCTGCACAAGGTATGTACCTTACAGAAGGCTTTTACTGGGATAAGGATGACAAGACCCGCGCATTCTCTAAACGCTTCATTTTGCAACACAAGCGTATGCCAACCATGGTTCAGGCGGGCGTTTACTCATCCGTTCTTGCCTATTTGAACGCGGTTCAAAAAGCTGGAACAGATGACACTCAGGCTGTAATGAAGGTTCTCAAATCTACAAACATTGATGATGGTCTCTTTAAAGGCAAGATTCGTGCTGACGGTAAGTTTGAACACGATATGTATTTACTTGAGGTGAAGAAGCCTGCTGACTCTAAGAGCCCATGGGATTACTACTATGTGCGCGCGACGATCCCTGCTGCTGAGGCGACTCTGCCACTGTCACAATCGAAGTGCAAGTTAGTTAACAAGTAAGTAATTTAGAAATCAAGAATGTTTGAACTTCTCGGAATTACCCCACAAGGGCTGGTAGCTCAGCTCTTGGTGGGGCTTATCAATGGCTCGTTTTATGCCATATTGAGTTTGGGGTTGGCCATTATCTTTGGCCTTCTCAACATTATTAATTTTGCACATGGTGCTCAATACACCATGGGTGCTTTTATTGCCTGGATTGGTTTAACTCAGATTAGCCAATGGCTAGGTTTTCCTGATTTATCCATTAATTATTGGTTTGCATTAATTGTTGTTCCGCTAGTGTTGGCGGGATTTGGCTTAATTCTTGAGCGCACCATGTTGCGCCGCCTGTATCACCTTGATCACTTATATGGTTTGTTGCTGACCTTTGGTTTGGCACTCATTATTGAGGGCATGTTCCGTCATTGGTATGGCATTTCTGGTGAGAGCTATCCAGCTCCGGAGTTGCTTCAAGGCGCCATTCCTTTAGAGTCCCTTGGCATCATTTTGCCAAAGTATCGTGTATGGGTTGTAGTGATTTCTATGGCGGTATGTTTCTCAACTTGGTATGTCATTGAGCGAACAAAGTTGGGCGCCTATTTGCGCGCTGGAACTGAAAATCCTAAATTGCTCCAAGCGTTTGGCATTAATGTGCCGCTAATGATTTCTTTGGCCTACGCTTACGGCGTTGGGCTGGCTGGTTTTGCTGGTGTATTGGCGGCCCCCATTTTTCAAGTGAACCCGTTGATGGGCTCTAACCTCATCATTGTCGTTTTTGCGGTGGTGGTGATTGGTGGTATGGGCTCTATCATGGGCGCCATCCTTACCGGATTGGGATTGGGTCTGGTTGAAGGTTTGACTAAGGTCTTTTATCCAGAGGCCTCCGGCGTTGTGATTTTTGTGATCATGGCAATTGTTCTTTTGATTCGTCCTGCCGGACTGTTTGGGCGGGAGAAATAAGTATGAATCCAAAAACAAAATTGCTTTACGGCATCTTGATTTTGATTGCCTTGTTGTTGCCCTTCCAAGACTTTATTTATCTTGTGTTTGCAATGAAGGTCTTGTGCTTCGCTCTTTTTGCCTGCGCATTCAATTTGCTTTTAGGTTTTACTGGCCTACTCTCTTTTGGGCACGCTGCATTTTTTGGAACTGCTGCGTACATTACCGCCTACTTTTGCAAAGAAGCCGGCCTTTCTCCTGAGTTGGGAATTTTGTTAGGTGTTGTGGGCTCTGGTGTACTTGGCTTTTTAATTGGTTCTTTAGCCATTCGCAGGCAGGGCATCTACTTTGCCATGGTGACCTTGGCTCTCTCGCAAATGGTTTACTTTTTGGCTGTTCAACTCCCGTTTACGGGCGGTGAGGATGGCATTCAGGGCGTTCCGCGCGGCACACTCTTTGGTTTCATTGACCTAAAAGATGATGTTGCGATGTATTACTTTGTGTTGGCGGTTTTCTTGTTTGGTTTTGCTGTGATCATGCGTGCAGTGCACTCTCCGTTTGGTCAGGTTTTGAAGGCAATTCGTGAGAACGAGCCTCGCGCAGTTTCTTTGGGTTATGACGTTGATCGTTTCAAGCTCATGTCTTTTGTTATTTCTGCTGCCCTCTCTGGTTTGGCTGGATCTATGAAGTCCTTGGTATTCCAGTTAGCAACATTGACTGATGTTCATTGGCACATGTCTGGTGAAGTTGTATTGATGACCTTGCTTGGTGGTATGGGAACTATCCTGGGCCCAGTGGTTGGCGCTGGAATTGTTGTGGGTTTACAAAACTACCTTGCGAATATTGGCTCGTGGAGCACGATTGCAACTGGATTTATTTTCGTCATTTGTGTCTTGGCATTCCGTCGTGGTGTTGTTGGTGAAATTGCTGCGTACTATAAAAACAAAAACTGAGTTTTTGTTTTTCCTTTTATTATTTGGTTTTTAGTGCGGCGCTTTCGCCGCACTCATTTAAGTAAAAGAGACTCTCATCGAATTTTCTATTTTCATATGGCCACTGCTTTTAGCAATGGCTTTCTTTGCTGGGTTGGTTGATGCTGTAGCTGGGGGCGGCGGCCTGATTCAGGTGCCCGCTTTGTTTGCGGCCTATCCCAATGTTCCGCCTGCAACTTTGCTGTCGACGAATAAGGTTGCGGCCGTTGGCGGGACTTTTAATGCTGCGCGTAAATTTTTGCGCCATGTTTCTTTGCCTTGGGCAATTGTTTTACCAGCAATTGTTGCGGGTTTTGTAGGCTCTCTTTTGGGTGCAAATGCAGTGAGCAATTTTCCAGCCGAGCCTTTGCGCAAAGCGTTGCCATTTGTTTTGTTGTTCCTGCTTCTGTATACCTGGTTTCAGCCCTCGCTTGGAGAGGCGCATGCGCCGAAAATTCTTGGGCGTTTTCAACAACTCAAGGGCGTGGCTCTTGGTTTAACAATTGGTTTTTATGACGGCTTCTTTGGTCCTGGTACCGGAAGTTTTTTGTTGTTTGGTTTCGTGCGCTTTTTTGGTTTTGATTTTCTCCATGCCTCTGCGGCAACAAAATTGGTGAATGTGGCAACCAACCTGGCGGCCATTCTGATGTTGGCTAGCCTTGGTCAAATTAATTGGACGCTTGGTTTTGTCATGATGATTGCTAACATTGCCGGTAGTCAGTTCGGCAGCCGGCTTGCAATTAAACACGGTAGCGCCTTTGTCAGAAAGGCTTTTTTAGTTATTGTTAGTGTGCTGATAATGAAGTCAGCCTGGAATGCTTATTTCATCAATTAAATCAATTACTTAGGAATCTATGTGTTGGTTTTCTAGGATTTTTTGATCTTTTGTTTCACGTGAAACAAACAAAATGCTATGATCATCGCCCTATCTGAGGCAAATCATGCGTTATTCCAAAAGTTTCGATGTCATTGTGGTTGGCGGCGGTCACGCTGGGACAGAGGCCGCACTCGCGTCAGCACGCATGGGTTGCGATACCCTATTAATTACTCACAGCATTGAAAGTCTTGGCGCCATGAGTTGCAACCCCTCTATTGGGGGGATTGGCAAGGGGCATTTAGTGAAAGAAATTGATGCCATGGGCGGCGCTATGGCTGCCGCTACTGATGAAGCCGGCATCCAGTTCCGCATCCTCAATTCTAGTAAGGGCCCTGCTGTTCGGGCTACTCGTGCTCAAGGGGACCGAGTTCTGTATAAGGCCGCCATTCGGCGTCGTCTAGAAAATCAACCTAATTTAACTCTCTTCCAGGCCGCAGTTGATGACTTATTGGTTAAGGGTGACGAGGTTCAGGGTGTGGTTACTCAAATGGGCCTGGAGTTTGTTGCCAAGAAAGTTGTTCTTACGGCGGGCACCTTTTTGGATGGAAAGATCCATGTAGGTTTAAATAACTATGCCGGTGGGCGTGCGGGTGATCCTGCAGCAGTTTCTTTATCCGCTAGATTAAAAGAGTTGAGGCTTCCTCAGGGAAGGCTGAAGACTGGCACTCCGCCTCGCATTGATGGCCGAACAATCGATTTCTCAGTCATGCTTGAGCAGCCCGGGGACCTCGATCCAGTGCCGGTATTTTCTTATCTAGGGCGCCCAGAGCAGCACCCCAAGCAGGTTCCTTGTTGGATTTCTCATACAAATGAAAAGACCCACGACATTATTCGTGGCGGCTTAGATCGTTCGCCGATGTATACCGGCGTCATTGAGGGGGTTGGCCCCCGCTACTGCCCCTCTATTGAGGACAAGATTCATCGTTTTGCCTCTAGAAATAGTCACCAGATCTTCCTGGAGCCAGAAGGCCTCACAACCAATGAGTTTTATCCCAATGGGATTTCTACCAGCTTACCTTTTGATGTTCAGTGGGACTTGGTCCGCAGCATTCGGGGTATGGAGTCTGCGGTGATTGTCCGCCCTGGCTACGCAATTGAATATGACTTCTTTGATCCACGCCAATTACGCCATAGCCTTGAGACCAGGGCTATTGGTGGGCTTTACTTTGCTGGCCAGATTAATGGCACCACAGGCTATGAAGAGGCTGCAGCACAAGGCATGTTGGCTGGAATTAACGCTGGCTTAGCGGCCAAAGGAAAAGAGCCATGGCTGCCCAAGCGCAGCGAGTCCTATATTGGGGTCTTAGTTGATGACCTGATTACCCGTGGAGTCCAGGAGCCATATCGTATGTTTACAAGCCGAGCGGAATATCGCTTGAGCTTGCGTGAAGATAATGCAGATATGCGCTTAACCACAATTGGGCGCGAGCTTGGTTTGGTGGATGATTATCGTTGGACAGTTTTTTGCAGAAAACAAGAGGCTGTTTCACGTGAAACATCTCGTTTGCAAGATATTTGGGTTGGCCCAAAACACGAGGCCGCACCCCTAGTTTCTCAGTTGCTAGGTCAAGACCTGTCTCATGAATGCAACTTAACGGAGTTATTGAGGCGCCCAGGGGTTACTTATGAAGCAATTACTGCTTTGGGCAACGGAATGTGGGCTCCCGAAACTTTAGATGAGGATCTTGGTTTGGCGTCTCAAATTAGCGATCAGGTAGAAATCTCAGTTAAATACCAGGGTTACATCGACCGCCAAGCGACAGAAATCGCTCGTCAAGAGCACAATGAATCATTTCCTCTAGCGGAATCCCTGGATTATTCTCAGGTTGTTGGCTTGTCTAAAGAAGTTCAGCAAAAACTGAATTTGCATAAACCCGAAACATTGGGTCAGGCCGGCCGCATTTCAGGGGTCACGCCTGCCGCCCTTTCGCTTTTATTGGTGCACCTTAAAAAAGGCTTGGGCCGTACTCAAGAAACCCATGAGTGAGGGTTTGCTTGCTTTGGGAATCGAGGATCTTGGGCTGGAGTTAAGCCCAAGCAATATCGCTGATTTAGAGCTGTTTTTGCAAGAAATGGGACGCTGGAATCAGGTTCATAACCTCACAGCAATCGAAGGCGAGAAAGATTCTATTCGACTGCATCTTATTGATTCCATTGCAGTTTTGCCGGTATTGAAACGTTTCTTAAAGACCTCGTCTCCTAAGATCGCGGACCTTGGTTCAGGAGGTGGCTTACCGGCCATTCCAATTGCTATTGTTCAACCAGATTGGCGCCTTTCATTGATTGAGGCAATACGGAAGAAGACGGCTTTTTTGCAGCATGTACGCGGGAAGTTGAAGCTGAAAAATATTGAAGTGCTCTGTGAGCGAGTGGAAGATGCTGCGGTGCAACAACCAGCACAGTTTGATGCTGTGATTTCTAGGGCTTTTACAAATCTCGCACGTTTTTTGGATTTGTCTTTGCCCTTCTTAAAGCCCGATGGCTTGGTATTTGCAATGAAGGCCAAGCGCGCTGACGACGAAATGAAAGACGTTTCCATGGATCATTGGCGCTTAGTTGCCGATGAGCCCCTTCATATCCCTAATTTAGCGGTGGAGCGACGCCTTCTGGTGCTGGCCCCCGTGAGAAAATCCACCCTCACCTCTTAAGTAAACCCAAAAGCAGCCATGGCAAAAATTTTCTGTATTGCAAATCAAAAAGGCGGTGTTGGCAAGACTACTACCGCTGTTAATTTAGCAGCAGGCTTAGCCGGACTGCAGCAGCGTGTTTTGTTGGTGGATCTTGATCCTCAGGGTAATGCCACGATGGGCTCCGGAGTAGAGAAGGCAGACTTAAACGCAAGCGTATATCAGGTCTTAATTGGCATGACAGCAGTTAAAGAATGTGTGCAGCGTTGCGAAAGCTCTGGGTACGACGTGTTGCCAGCGAATCGTGATTTAGCGGGCGCTGAAATTGAATTGGTAGATTTGGATTTGCGCGAAGCGCGCTTAAAAGATGCGCTTGCTGAAGTGGCGCATGATTATGATTTTATTTTGATTGATTGCCCGCCCGCCCTGTCTTTGCTGACGCTCAACGGATTGTGTGCAGCAAACGGCGTGATTGTGCCAATGCAGTGCGAATATTTTGCGTTGGAAGGCTTGTCCGATTTGGTAAACACCATCAAACAAGTGCATGCAAATTTGAATCCCGACTTAGTCATCATTGGACTACTGCGCGTCATGTTTGATGCGCGCATGACTTTGCAACAACAGGTTTCTGATCAGTTGCTTGAGCACTTCGGCGACAAAGTATTTAAGACCATTATTCCGCGCAATGTGCGTCTTGCAGAGGCCCCTTCTTACGGGCTTCCTGGGGTGGCTTTCGATAAATCATCACGTGGTGCAAAAGCCTATTTAGAGTTTGGTGCTGAGATGGTTGAGCGCATCAAGCACATGTAATTTTCAGAAAGAACAATAAAGATCATGGTTGCCATTAAGAAAAAAGGTTT
>CANBSM010000102.1 GCA_947372155.1 Burkholderiaceae bacterium | reverse complement strand
ACTTATTTGCGAGGAGGTGAGGACCAATGTTCATCTAAAAGGGCGTGTGCGGAAAGCATGACACTTTAGCACAGTCAGACCCAAATCTGCCTATTTTTTAGGCAGATTGCTTGTTACAGATCAAATGGAGAATGCTTAAATTTTGAGGGTAATTTAAGGGCTTTAGCGCCTACCAAACATCATCTGGCGAGCTAAGGCTGTCTTGATTGGCGGAAGCCACTGCAGGGCGCTTAAAGCCAACCCACGGGCTGCAATAACTGGAGCCAAATTGGATGTAAATACTCTGGCCATAAAGTCCGTCAGGCCAATTGTGGTTTTTCTATCGACTTTGCGACTTTGGGCATAACTCTGAAGTGCATTTTGGAGATCCGCTGGAGATTGCTCCTTTGCTGAACCAGAAAATACGCCAACTAATTTTTCTGCCAGCAGAAAAGCGTCTCGCAATCCTAAGTTCAAACCTTGGCCTGCTACAGGGTGCAAAGTTTGAGCGGCATTACCAATCCAAACTTCATTGTCTTTTGTAATTTCTTTGCGATAGTTCAAACCAAGCTCATATAAACGACGATCTTGAATTTTTAGAAAGCGGCCTATACGTGAACCAAATTCTTTTTGTAGTTCCACTAAGAAATTGGCTTCACTCAATTGCAAACGATGCTGCGACGATTCTGGTGAGCCGCACCAAATCAGATTCAAAATATTGGATCCATAGTGACTTGGTAAAACTGCTAAAGGGCCTTCGGCAGTAAAGCGCTCCCAAGCTTGATGAGGTACCGCATTCTCAACCTCAACTAAGCCTACGAGGGCTGACTGCCCATAGTCCCGTCCAGATTCAACCCAGTCTTGGGTCTTAAATAAACCACCTTCAGCATGCACTATGCATTTGGCGTGGATATGATGTTCTTCAGTGTCTTTATTGATGTGCTGCCAAACGAAGTTGGGGCTCTTTGCTTGAATGGCCCGCAAGGCTTGGCGTAGCGTTATATGAATATCGCGATAGCGAATGATGTGTCCCAATGCATCTTGCTTGAGCTCTTCACGCGTCATGAGTGCGCGGCCAAAGCGGCCCGTTTGTGAAACATGTACCCGATGAATTTCGGCGAACTCTTTTGGCCATGCATTAATCGTATCAAGTAAGAGTTTGCTGCCGTGGGAGAGAGCAATGCCTCTAGTGTCAGCAGCTGCAAGATCCTCATCGTTTACCGGATTACGATCAAGCAAAATAATCTTTGCTTCAGGAAATTTCTGCAAGGTCCATGCGGCACAGGCGAGCCCAACCGGGCCGCCACCCTGAATCAAGATATCGCAACTAGATGGATTCATTTTTATTGGAGCGACCTTAAGCATTCTTCATGAGTGCTTCAATTTCATCGGCATTGACAGGTACGCCACGAGAAATTAACTCACATCCTGAATCATTGATGACAGCGTCATCTTCAATGCGAATGCCAATATTCCAAAATGCCTCATCAATATCATCCGCTGGTCTGACGTATAGGCCTGGTTCCACCGTAATCACCATGCCACTCTTCAGAATGCGCCAAGGCTTTTCTTCATTTGATGGAATTTGGGTGGCTTCACGGTAGGAGCCCACATCATGAACATCCATGCCTAACCAGTGAGAGGTGCGGTGCATATAAAAGCGACGATAGGCGCCCGTTTCAATTGCGCTATCAAGTGATCCTACCTCTGAAAGCTTCAAAAGCTTTTCATCCAGCAGGCCTTGGGTAAGCACTTTAAGTGCAGCTTCATGTGGCTGCATAAATGTAGTGCCAGGTTTAGTCAGAGCAATCGCAGCTTCTTGTGCAGCTAATGTGATGTCATATAAGGCGCGTTGAGGCCCTGTAAATTTTCCATTGACCGGGAAGGTGCGTGTGATATCTGATGCATAGCCATCAAGTTCACATCCCGCATCAATCAGGCAAAGTTCGCCGCTACGTAATTCAGTTGAGCCTGCGCGATAGTGAAGAATGCAAGAGTTTGCGCCACTAGCAACAATACTGTTATAGGCAACGCTTTGCGAACCACTATTACGGAATTCATGTAGTAACTCAGCTTCGAGTTGGTATTCACGCATGCCAGGCTTGCAGATTTGCATGGCGCGGATATGAGCACGAGCAGAGATGGCCGCAGCGCGACGCATGATGTCAATTTCATGCACATCTTTAAATAAACGCATTTCATGAATCAGTGTTTCAACATCATGAAATTCTGACGGTGGGTTTATTCCAGAACGCGCTTGTCCACGCACCTGTTTCATCCAGTGACGTAGGCGTCTATCGGCTTCGGCACTCTCAGCCAGGCGAATGTATACCGCATCTTGATCGGCCAGTAAGTCACCAAGTTTTTGATCTAAGTCTTGATTACTGTGTGCGTAGTCAATACCCAAAGTGTCTGGTGCTGCTTCAGGCCCAAGGCGAATGCCATCCCAAATTTCTCGTTCAGAATCTTTAGGCCTACAAAATAAGTGGGATTGCAGCTCGAGGTTTTTTCCATTGCCACTAACCTTCATGACCAGTGTTGCGCCCGGCTCTTCGAAACCCGTCAAGTAATAAAAGTCGCTGTCGTGACGATAAGGAAACTCACTGTCACGGTTGCGAGCAAGCTCAGGGGCTGTTGAGATGACGGCAATGCCTCCGCCAGTCTTGGTAAAGATTTGCTCTGCTAATTGGTTTCTACGAAGCTGATAAATGTTCTTTTTATTCATATGCTGCATTAAGCTCTCGTAAGCGTTGTGGTGTGCCTACATCGTGCCATGGACCGAGATATTTTTCACCAGACACTTTATTTTGCTCCATTGCAGTTCTTAACAGGGGCGCGAGCTTGGCTGGAGCCCCGAATACCAGGCCTTTAAATAAATCTTTGTGATAAATCCCTATTCCAGAGAAGGTGAGCTTTTCAGCGTCGACAGGCCTGGTATCGCTGACGGACGTACCTTGGAGGTAAAAGTCACCCTCGGGGTGCTGGACTGGGTTTGGGACCATCAATAAGTGGGCCAAAGGCTTGTTGGCATCCATGCGCATTTTGGAGGCTGTCTCCACAAGCTGGGTAATTGGTAGGTTTGGGCTAAATACGTCCCCATTAATTACCAAGAAGTAGTCTTCTGGCTCGATGATGGGCAGTGCCTTGCAAATGCCCCCGGCAGTTTCCAGGGGGCTGCTTTCCGGGGAGTATTGAATGTGAAGGCCAAATTGCTGGCCATTACCTAGAACGGCCTCAATTTTTTCGCCTAACCAAGCGTGGTTAATCACGACATCCTGAATTTTTGCCTTTGCCAGCGCTTCCAAATGCCACTCCAGTAAGGATTTTTTTTGAATACTTAGCAAAGGCTTGGGTAAATCATCCGTAAGGGGCCGCATGCGCTCACCGCGTCCAGCCGCTAGTAAAAAACAGGGTATGGGTTTGAGCTGACTCATGGGTTATGAATTACGCTTGATTTATGCGAGTAGATTCCAGAATTCGGGCCAATGGCTTCAGTTCAATGTAACGGTTCGCTGTCGCAATGGCGTACTCCAGTACGAGCGGAATATCCTTGAGGTAGCCATCCTTACCATCACGATGAAAGAGTCTTGCAAAAATGCCCAAGATTTTAAGGTGGCGTTGTAAACCCATCCATTCAAAATCACGATAGAACTGTCCAAAATCACTTGGCATTGGCAGCCCTGCTTTACGACCATCTTCCCAAAATTTAATAACCCAATCAATCACCCGCTCTTCTGGCCATGCAATGTAAGCATCACGCCACAGTGAAGAGGCATCATAAGTAATAGGCCCGTAAACCGCATCCTGAAAGTCAATCACTCCTGGATTATTTTGTTCAGTCACCATCAAGTTGCGAGAATGATAATCACGGTGAACATACACTTTAGCTTGAGCTAAATTGTTTTCAATAATGAGTTCAAAAGATTTTTTGAGTTGTTCTGTTTGCTGCTCATTAAGTGCAATATTGAGATGCTTCCTTAAATACCACTCAGGTAGTAAATCTAACTCTCTTTGCAAAAGAGCTTCATCGTAATTGGGTAATACATCTGGTTTACTCGCCAATTGCATGAGTACTAGGGCATGGGTCGCATCTTTATAAAGATGATCAGCCGTCTTATTGTTGAGTTCAGCTAAGTAGGTTTTGGTGCCTAAATCGTTTAAGAGCAAGAAACCTTCAGCAAGATTTTGCTCTAGGATTTTTGGCACATTTAAACCTGCCTCTGAGAGTAATAAATCGACCTTTATGAAGGCATCCAAAGGTTCATGTTGGGGTGGGGCATCCATTACGATCAAAGTCCCAAAATTGGGCTTTTTGGACTCAATTCGGAAATAGCGCCGAAAGCTGGCATCAGCCGAGGCAGGTGCCAAAGAGTCGAGATCTAGTTGCCACCTAGCTTCTAGGGCTTTTAGCCAGTTACGTATAGTGTTTAAGCGTGAGTCAGTCATGGTCGATTCGTATAATAAGGCGGGTCTGGATCTATGAGTCATTATCGCCGTCGCGCCGGCCTTTGCGCCCCTCTTTTTTTGCATGTAACCCTGCGCGTTTTGATGGGGGTGGCATTGCTTCAATTTGCCCTCTGTGGACGTGCTCAAGCGCCTGCTCCATTACCCCCAAATGCACAGGCTAATGCCAATACCGTTTTATTGCCTGATCGAGGCAATGTTAGCGTTTTAAAGTTGGACGATCAACTGCGAGTTGGACTTCCCCTTGATGATAGTAAGGCACTTACTTTTACTTCAAGTGATTCTATTGATGGTGTAGTGAATCGAAAAATGAAGCTTAAAGGTCGCGCACAAATGCGACGCAATGGCGCAGTGATTAAAGCGGATGAGATTGTTTATGACCCCGATACTGATATTGCTGAGCTCGTAGGCAATGCTGAGTTGAACAAAGGCAATACTACTTTTAAGGGGCCAACTGCCAAATTTAAAGTAGATGCGCGTGAAGGTGCAATGGAAACACCTACATACGAGTTTCTCGATACTCGGGGCAATGGGTCTGCAAAAAAACTTACCATTGAAAACTCAGATATTTTTGTCTTTGATAAAGCAACATATACAACATGTACACCGCAGAATATGGACTGGTATTTTTCGGCCAGTACTTTAGAAATTGATAATGAGCAAAAAGAAATGGTTGGAACGCATGGCGTGATGCGCTTCTTCGATGTGCCTATTGCATACGTCCCTTACTTCACTGCTCCTACTTCTAGTGAGCGTCGTTCGGGTATCTTGGCGCCGGTGGCTGGATACAACTCCAATAATGGCCTTGACATTACTCAGCCTTATTACGTCAACATAGCTCCCAATAGGGACTTATTAATTCTTCCACGTTACATGAGTGATCGCGGTTTGCAGATGGGCGCAAACTACCGCTTTCTGGACAGCAAGTACAGCGGCACTCTAGGCGGTGACTACCTCGCACATGACAATAAGACAGGAACCAACCGTTGGCGCTATGACTGGCAGCAGCGAGAGGTATTTAGCGGAGGGGTGGCGCCTGGTGGAATTCCAATGCCAGGCTCATGGTCGGGCTATGCAAATATGTCACGTGTTTCAGATAATTTATATCCAACGGATTTCTCGCAGAGTATTGCGGGGGCTGTTACTAGTCAGTTCCGTCAAGAGGTTGGAACTACTAAAGGGCTGACAGGGAGCTTGAGTAACTGGGTAGTGTCAGCTAGAGCATTAACGTTTCAAACTTTGCAGCCGGATCCAACCGCTTTAGTTCAAGCTCCTTACAACGTATTGCCAAACATTACCGCCGCCTATAACAACCGCCTGACTCCTGCAGTAGCTGATACCAGCGGTAAGTACGTTACTTTGCCTACCGGACCAGCAACCACGTTCTCTACAGATTACACAAGATTCTCATACAACATTGGCGGCAACTTAGCTGCTACTGCGCCTGGTGTTTACAGTCAGGCAGACAGAACAGTCGTTAAGGGCTCGATGGCTTTGCCTCAGGTAACACCTGGCTATTACATCACCCCAAAGATGAGCTTTCAGTCGAACACGTATAACGCCACTCCCTTTGTAGCTAGTGGCGCGCCTATAGCACAAGGCTTCACCATCCCTACTTTCAGTCTAGATTCTGGATTAGCATTTGAAAGAGACGCTGCCGAATTGAAGGGCTTCTACGGTCGTGATATGTTGTTAACTATGGAGCCTCGCGCTTTTTATGTTTATACACCTTATCAAAATCAATCACAAACGCCTTTATTTGATACTGCGGATGCGGGCTTCGGTGTTTCGCAGATCTTTAGTGAAAATACCTTTATTGGTAATGACCGTGTTGCAGATAACAATGCAGCCACGCTTGGCTTAACTAGTCGCATGATTGAAGCTAGTACTGGTGCAGAGCGTGCCACGGTCACTCTTGCGCAAAAGCAGCAGTTCACTGGGCAGCGAGTTGGTTTGAATGGCACGATTGTGAACCCCACTACTTATTCAGATACCCTGGGTTCTGGTTCGGTACGCTTACTTGGCAATTTCAGTGCAGATGTATTTGGCCAATACAACACGCAGTTAAATAAATTTGTTCAAACTACGATTGGCGGAAGTTGGCGTCCGACTCCGGGCAGAAGTTTAAATTTCGGCTACCGTAATGTTTGGTCGCCACCAGTGCAGGCATCGGTTCAAAATAACCAAGCATTCGTGCCTTCCTCCACCACAACGGATCAATACAATATTTCTGGGCAGTGGCCAATTACTCGGGAAGTTTCTGTTTTAGGGCGCTGGGGATATGATGCCTTAACCACCAAGACTTTGAACAGTTTGGTGGCTTTGGAGTGGAGCAGGGACTGCTGGACTTTCCGTGGCGCCTATTCTCAAGTTTTGAATACTTCTCAAATAACCACCACCCAGGTGCTCTTTCAGGTCGAATTTAGGGGCTTTGGTAGCGCTGGAAGCAATCCAGTTGATATCATGAAGTTAAATGTTCCTGGATATATGCCTACCTCTAAGCCTATACCACCTTCAACATACGAGAACTATCAATAATGCTTTGTATGAAACGTTTTAAACAAATGAGTGTTCATGCCATTTTCATTGGCATTGGATTATTCGCAAATGTTGCATTTGCTCAGGATTCGGCAAAGGCAAATGCTATGGCAGAAAGCAAAATTCGTAATATCGATGGAGTAGCTGCAGTCGTCAACACGGGTTATGTAACCCGCAAAGAAATTGATGACCGAATTGCGGCACTCAAAAAACAGGGTGTGAAATTGCCGGAAGATGGATCAGTCCGCAAAATAATTCTGGAGCGCCTCATTTTAGAAAAAATTCAATTGCAAAATGCTGACCAAGAAGGGGTCAGGGTTACGAATAAAGAGCTAGATAAAATTATCAGCGACATTGCTGCCAAAAATAAGCTTAGCTATGCGGAATTTAAAGCCAAGGTAATCGCTTCTGGGAGTGCATTTGAACGTTATAAGGAGACGTTGCGTGATGATGTCATCGTTACTCGTTATAGAGAGCGAGAGGTTGAGGGTAAGCTCAAAATATCTGATGCTGAGATAGATAACTTCATTGCTGAGCGTACTCGAGCCATGACATCAGGTGGGGCGCAACGATCGGCTCCAGCAGCAAAAGGCGAATTAGAAGAAATAGATGTAGCGCAAATTTTTATTCCTGTTGATGCTGGCGCAGGAGCGGGTGCTCAAGCTGA